>NZ_JAKUFR010000011.1:0-94757 GCF_022663555.1 Bacillus cereus group sp. BfR-BA-01381 | reverse complement strand
GTTGTGTCCACATAATATCACGACCTTTTTTATTAGTAATTTAAAATATATCAGCGATTTTTCGAATATATCGACCACAATTCGAACTATATCGGCGATTCGACACAGAATATCGATTTACCAACAAAAAACGACATGGGTAGTAATTATACAAATAAAAGGAGGCTATTCAAAAACGAGCCTCCTTTTCGTTTAGTACAAAGATTTTGTCATATTATTCCGAATAATTTCAAGAGATTTCGCTACAGTTAATGCATTCTTTTCTTCAATTTCTGGTTTACGGGGGATAGGTTTATACATGTTGTCTGGATCTTCCCATGTGAGGGGAAGTTCTGTTTCTGCTTGTCCTTTCCAAGCGTCAATCCATTCTGGAGGGAGATAACCTGAGATGTTTTGGATGTTGTTCATTTCGAGCCAAATGAGTGCCCACGCTCTTGGGACGACGCGCCAATGGTCATAGCCACCACCGCCGACAGCAATCCAACGACCTTCGCAATATTCGTTAGCGATTTCGCGAGCGAGCTTCGGTATTTCACGGTAAATATTCATCGTTGCGCAAAGGTGTGTAAGTGGATCGTAGTAATGTGCGTCAGCGCCATTTTGCGTTAAAATAATATCCGGTTTAAAGTATGCGGCCACTTCTTTTACGACAGTTCGATAGGAATCTAAGAAAGATTCGTCTTCTGTAAAAGCATCGAGTGGAACGTTAAAAGAATAACTATAACCATTACCTTGTCCGCGTTCATTTACAGCACCAGTTCCAGGGAATAAATATCGACCAGTTTCATGTAGTGAAATGGTGCATACGTTGGGATCGTCATAAAAAGACCACTGTACACCATCACCGTGATGAGCATCTGTATCAATATATAAAATGCGTAAACCGTATTTCTTTTGAATATATTTCATTGCGATGGAGCTATCGTTATAAATACAAAATCCAGATGCTTTGCCGCGGAAGCCATGATGTAAGCCGCCTCCTAAGTTAAGCGCGTGTTTTACTTTCCCGGAAAGAACAGCATCGACAGCTGTTAACGTACCACCAACGAGTAATGCGCTTGCTTCGTGCATATTTGGAAACATCGGTGTATCTTCTGTTCCGAGTCCATATGTCATCGCAATTGATTTTTCTAACTTACCTTCTCCAGCACGTTTTACCGCATTTATGTACTCTTCTGTATGAACGTAGGCGATCTCTTCATCTGTAGCCATCCTTGGTGAGATGATTTGAGAAGGAGAGATGAAACCGCCCTTTTGTAATAAGTCATACGTAAGTGTGACGCGCAGTTGGTTAAAAGGATGATCAGGGCTAAATGAATAGCCCCGAAAGTCATCCGAATAAATAAACGCGCTACTCATGCTTGCATCCCCATAATGTTCGGCCATAATACGCGGTAGCCTTCTGCTTCAAGTGCATCAATCACTTTTAGCGGATTCATCGTTTGAATGCGGAAAACGAGTACTTTATCATTCTCATCTTTTGCTGGGTAGACGAGAACGCTCACGATATTGATTTGTAAATCGCTAAAAATAGCAACGACTTTTCCAAGAATACCAGGTTCATTTTTTACTTGAATTTCAATTTGTGAACTCGGTTGATGTGCCCCTGTTAATTTCACTAACGTATGCAGTACAGTTGATTCAGAAATGATTCCAACTAACTTTCCAGCCTTTGTAACAGGAAGACAGCCAATTTTATTTTCAAAAAATAAAGTAGCAATTTCCTCAACGAAATCGAGAGGATGGCAAGTCATAACAGGATGTTTCATGATCAGTTCAAGCGGTTGCTTCAGCATATCGAGTGAAACTTGTTCATCTAAAATAGACGGACTTGCATCTCTTACATCCCGATCAGAAATAATGCCTACGACATGATTATTTTTATCGACAATTGGAATGTGCCGAATGCCTTTCGTACGTATCGTTCGGATTGCTGTTTCGATTGTATCGTTTGGATGTAATGTCACTACATCTTGATTCATAATTTCTTCTACAATCATTCCAGTTGCCCCCTTTATTAGTACATAAAACGATTGTGAAAACGTAGACGATCAAATGCTTGAATAGAATCCGTATCAACGCGTTTACCGATGCGGACCATTAAACAGTTAGCAGGATGTGAACAAATTTCAGGATCATCTGTAGCCATCCATTGTAATCCGCCAGCATTCATCATCTTTTCCATTACTTTTCGGTACTCCCAAACATTTAAGCCTGTTTGTTTTAAATCCCAGTGCCAATAATATTCAGTCGTCAATATAATGTAATCTTCCATATAATCGTCCATCATGGAAACTTCTAATAAGTTTTTTCCGACAGCGCAACCACGGAAGGCTGGGACAACTTCAATTGCCCCGAGTTCAATTAAGTTTTCCATTTTTCCTTCTGACCATCGTTCAAGTGGATCAGGATACAAGTATGTAACATACCCAACAATCGTTTGGTCATGTCTAGCAATAATGAGACGAGCTTCTGGTAATTTAGAAATTTCGACAATTGCTTTATATTGCTGCTCGGCAGGACGAAACGCAATTAAGTCTGGATGAAACTCATACATTTCTAAGTTATGTGTAGAGACAGGCCCTTCAATAATTAAAGTGCCTTTCGCTGTTTTTAAGTTTCTAGCATTATATATTTTTTTATGAATCAATGTATTGCTCACCACCTTGAGGGTTTGTGAATCTATTCATATCGTACTTTATAATATATGCGATGTGAATCGAAATTTGTCATTAAAAATTTGTCTAAAAATCAACAAATATACTGAAAATTTTAAATAATGTTATTATAATAGATAATAGAATACATAGGAGGGGGATGTAAAGTATGAAAGTAGAAACGCTTCCTGTCATTAAAGGAGAAAATAATTTGCCGAATTATGATGAGGCATACGCAAATTTTAACTGGGAAGAGGTTAATAAAAACTTTACTTGGAATGAAACAGGCCGAGTAAATATGGCGTATGAGGCAATTGATAAGCATGCGAAATCCGATCGAAAGAATAAAGTAGCCCTTTATTATCAAGATGGATCGCGAAAAGAGAAGTATACATTTAAGGAAATGAAGGATTTTTCTAATAAAGCAGGAAACGTCCTGAAAAATTATGGCGATGTAGAAAAAGGCGATCGCGTTTTTATTTTTATGCCGCGTTCCCCAGAGTTATATTTCGCACTTCTTGGTGCAGTGAAATTAGGAGCAATTGTTGGTCCGTTATTTGAAGCATTTATGGAAGGCGCAGTTCGCGATCGTTTAGAAGATAGCGAAGCAAAAGTGTTAATTACAACGCCTGAATTGTTAGAGCGTGTACCATTAAATGATTTACCAGCTTTAAAAACAGTTTTCCTTGTTGGAGATCATGTAGAAGAAGGCGGTAAAACGGTAGCGTTCAATCCTTTATTTGAACAAGCTTCAAAAGAATTACATATTGAATGGTTAGGCCGTGAAGACGGTTTGATTCTACATTATACGTCTGGTTCTACTGGTAAACCAAAAGGTGTGCTTCATGCGCAGAACGCAATGGTTCAGCACTATCAAACGGCAAAATGGGTATTAGATTTAAAAGAAGACGATGTATATTGGTGCACAGCTGACCCAGGCTGGGTAACTGGTACAGCTTACGGTATTTTCGCACCGTGGTTAGTCGGAGCATCAAATGTTATTTTAGGCGGACGCTTTAGTCCAGAGGCTTGGTATGAAGCACTGCAAGATTACGGTGTAACAGTTTGGTATAGCGCACCAACAGCTTTCCGTATGTTAATGGGTGCTGGACAAGATGCAATTAAAAAATACGATTTATCACAAGTGCGCCACGTATTAAGCGTTGGTGAACCGTTAAATCCAGAAGTAATTCGATGGGGTATGAACGCATTTGGACTTCGTATTCATGATACGTGGTGGATGACAGAAACAGGTGGACAAGTTATTTGTAACTACCCTTGTATGGAAATCCGTCCAGGTTCAATGGGTAAACCAATTCCAGGTGTGAAAGCCGCGATTGTTGATAATGAAGGAAATGAAGTGCCTCCATACACAATGGGTAACTTAGCAATTGGTAAAGGTTGGCCAGCGATGATGCGTGGAATCTGGAATAACAAACAAAAGTATGAATCTTACTTTATGCCAGGAGATTGGTACGTATCAGGTGACTCTGCATACATGGATGAAGATGGATACTTCTGGTTCCAAGGGCGTATTGACGATGTAATTATGACGTCAGGTGAGCGCGTTGGACCATTTGAAGTAGAAAGCAAATTAATCGAGCATGCTGCTGTTGCAGAAGCTGGTGTAATCGGTATTCCTGATCCGGTGCGCGGCGAAATTATTAAAGCATTTATCGCGCTTCGTGCAGGGTACGAACCATCTGAAGAATTAAAAGAAGAAATTCGTCAATTTGTAAAGAAAGGTCTAGCAGCTCATGCAGCGCCAAGACAAATTGAATTTAGAGATAAATTACCGAAAACGAGAAGCGGTAAAATTATGCGCCGCGTATTAAAAGCGTGGGAGTTAAACTTACCAACAGGTGACTTATCAACGATGGAAGATTAAGAGAGAAAGGTCTGAACGAAATAATGTTCAGGCCTTTCTTTTTTATTCTCTCTTTAACCTACATAGAAATTAAAGAGGGAATAAAATGAAAACAGAAAAAGAAAAAATGATACTAGGAGAAATGTATATACCGACTGATCCAGTTGTATCAAAAGGTGTGCCAGATCATGTAGTAGTTGGTGGGAATCCTGCAAAGATTAAAATAATATTTGAACGAAGTACCTTCCTCACCTGTATACATTTATGAAAGAATAGATGAGGGAGGCTTTTTTATGTCTAATAAATTACTTCTTACTTTTGCCTTAATTGGAACTATAGTTGTGTTTTCCTGTGGATTGTTTTTACCGATGCCAATCGGATTTAAAGTTTCAATGATTACAGCTGGAGTTATGATGATTGTGATGTTTTCCATCATTATTCCGTTTGATAGAAAACACATAGTACGGAAAAAAAGATATAAAATTGATTTTACAAAAACAAAAGTGTACTTTCGTTGGAATGTATTTGATACGATTTCGGTTTGTCTTGCAGTGTATGCATGTATATGTGTGCAAGCATTAAATATTTTAGTTTCAACGGGACAGACAATACAAAACCCGTATGTTCAATTTTTTACGAATCAATCACAAGTATGGATTATTGTCGCAAGTTGCTATTTAATTTCCCGTATTTCATTAACGTTAAAAGGAATAAAGGAGATCAAAAATCATGGCGCAGATTGGGAATGATTTATCGGTTGTGTTTCATGTATCGTTATTAGTTGGGATTCCAATTCTTTCTCTTATTACGATACTCTTTGCGACGTTGTAAAGGGTTGGGAAGAAGAGAAATCCGACCCTTATTTGACACGCCTATATAAATGATGGTATAAAGAAAAGTATATGAATAATTGAGCGTGGAAAGGGAGAAGTAGTGATCATTTCCCTGTTTTAGAGAGCTGATGGCCGGTGAAAATCAGCACATAGATGATCGCGAATTACGCCCCTAGAGCATCTTTTTTCGATTGAATTGTATTCAAAAGGGAAAAGACGGTGCTAAGCCGTTATGTAAATAAGGTGGTAGGCTTTTTTGGTCTGCAACTAGGGTGGTAACGCGATAATCAAAATCGTCCCTTATTTGAAGGGGCGATTTTTTTATGTTTTTAACCTTCACGCCAGTAATGAACTTAAAGGAGAGTATGTAGGATATGGGTATTTTACAAGATCTTGAATTTCGCGGTCTAATTAATCAGCAAACAGACGCTGAGGGCCTTGAGCAATTATTAGAAAAAGAAAGCGTTAAATTATACTGTGGTTTCGATCCGACAGCGGATAGCTTACACATCGGTCATATGTTACCAGTATTAATGTTACGTCGTTTCCAATTAGCTGGTCACCAACCAATCGCACTTGTTGGCGGTGGTACTGGTATGATCGGTGACCCAAGTGGTAAAAAAGCAGAGCGTACATTAAATACGAAAGATACAGTTGCTTACTACACAGAAAGCATTAAAAACCAACTTTCAAACTTCTTAGAGTTCGAAAACGTGGACAACCCAGCAACGATGGCTAATAACTATGATTGGCTTGGTAACTTAGATGTCATTTCATTCTTACGCGATATCGGTAAAAACTTCGGTTTAAACTATATGTTAGCAAAAGATACAGTAGCATCTCGTTTAGAGACTGGTATTTCATTTACTGAGTTTAGTTACATGATTTTACAATCATACGATTTCTTAAACTTATACCAACACCATAATTGCCGCCTACAAATCGGTGGTAGTGATCAATGGGGTAACATTACAGCTGGTCTTGAATTAATCCGTAAATCAGAAGAAGATGCGAAAGCATTCGGTTTAACAATTCCACTTGTTACAAAATCTGACGGTACGAAGTTTGGTAAAACAGAAGGCGGCGCAATTTGGTTAGACCCAGAGAAAACAACTCCTTACGAGTTCTACCAATTCTGGATTAACACAGATGACCGTGATGTTGTTAAATATTTAAAATACTTTACATTCTTATCTCATGAAGAAATTCTTGAGCTTGAGAAACAAGTAGCTGAAGCACCAGAAAAACGTGCAGCACAAAAAGCATTAGGTGCAGAAATGACAAAACTTGTTCACGGCGAAGAAGCATTAGAACAAGCGATTAAAATTTCAGCTGCATTATTCAGCGGTTCTGTAGCAGAACTAACTGCAAGCGAAATCGAGCAAGGATTCAAAGACGTACCATCTGTAGAACGTACTGCAGAAGATACAGTATTAATCGACTTACTTGTAGAAAGCAAAATCTCTCCATCAAAACGTCAAGCACGTGAAGATGTAACGAACGGCGCAATCTACGTAAACGGTGAGCGTACACAAGCATTAGACTACGTTGTAACAGAAAACGACCGCATCGAAGGTAAATTCACAATCATTCGCCGCGGTAAAAAGAAATATTTCTTAATTCGTTACTAATCCGAAACGAATATAAACAAATAATACCCCGAATTATAGGCTGAAAAGTTTATGATTCGGGGTTTTTTATGTATGGATTTAAATCGCCGGATCTTTTCTTTTAAATAGAATATAAAGAACTAATATGAGCATATAAAGTAAACTAACTAACATAACGATAAATGCTGTTGGATAAAATTTTGCTGCATATATAAAGAAATCAATTTGATAAATATCTTCGTAATTAGAAACGGTGCCTTTGAAGTAATTCGTAAACTTAGCGCTATATTTCCATTCATCAGGATCATCTATTAAATTACTTCCCTGATACCAATTAATAAGCGCGGAAGTAATAAACAACATACATGCACTACCCAATTGAACCATTTGGTTTATTGTCAAAAGAGTCCACCTCCTATTTAATGGTTATTATAGCGTGCATTCATAGTTCTGTAACCTTTTTGTTGTAATCTCCTTTTCGAGTTCATACGGAAATCACATGTAAGCGGTATGATAAATGTATAACAACTAGAAAGGAGTGGTAAAACAAAATGTCACTAGAAGCGCTCATTATTTTTTCTTTGCTAAACGCGGGTCAGCTTGCAGAGAATTCGAAGGTGGATGTACATAAAGAGCAGAAAGATGCTTATGTATATGTTCAGAAAGAGGAAAATAAATAATTTTATTTTATATATAAACGAAAAAAGAAGGTGTCCAAAAAGTCAGTGAAAATGGTTTTTGGGAGATACCTTCTTTTTAGCATACACATATTATTTTTAATGGTTTCTTGTACAAAGATTGATAAAAGAGCTAGTTGAGTATTGGTATTTACATAATGAAAGTTATCCGCGGTCATTTTAGTTTTCGTATGCAAATCCTATACATTGTGGAGGTACCTCCTCGAAGACCCTATCCTCATAATACATGCATCGCATGTATTATGAGGATAGGGGGAAATGTCTAGGGGAATTTATAAATACTACATAATAAAAGCCACAGCTCGTGTGAGTGTGACTTAAATGTTTTTATTTTGCTAAAGTGTTGCCTTCTTCATGGGGTTTATGTATATATTGGAAACCGTATCCAGCTTTCATAACTATTTCCTCAGTCTTTTCAAAAAACTCTTCACCGTACTCAGTACAACGATATTTTCCGTGTATGCTAATAACAAATTGTCGTCCCTTAGCATCAGGGTACATTTCATATATCGCTCCACTTTCAATAACTCCTAAGTAGGCATAAATCTTCTCTATCAATAAAGATACGTGTTCTTCTTCGTCTGACCAATCCTCTTCATCAGCAATAATAAGATGAACATATCCTGTTTCTTTTTCAACGGCTAATAAGTCTATTTGTTCTAATTCTCTTAAAGACATATATCACAACTCCTTCTCTATTGTTTACGTACAACTTCGACTTTAGATGGCGGTATTTCAGTCCCACCAACTAAAGGTGGTTTCCCTTTCCCTTTTACAATAGCTCCATACTTTTCGATTTCAGGGAAAGCTGCTTTTTGATTTTTTGTTAAAGGTGCGGTTAAGGAAGCTTTTGCTTCATATAAATTAATTTTACTATTTTCTTTACCAATTGCAGCTAAATTAACTCTAGTTTTTATGCCGCTAGGTGTTTCCAATGTTAATTGCTTAACTACGGTTTGATACTCACCGGTATCTTCTAAGCTAGACTTCAACTCAGCTTCGAACTTATCCCCTGAAGTTCGATTGATAGCGGCTTGTTTCTGTCTTTTAGCTTTAAATAGTGCCTCAGCTTCTTGCATTTCCTTTTTAGCTGTATTAGCTTTATCTAAGGTTTTTGCAACTTTAGGTATTTTCCCTAACTTTCCTACTTGAAGCATACTTCCTACAACCATGACGCCAGCAACCGATCTATCAAACCAGCCTACTTTTTCATTTGTGGAAGGATCAACGCCGTCAACTGCACGGGTAGCATCGTACGCTCCAGAAAGTTCTCCTACTATGTCCATTCTCATTATTCCAACTGAAAGGGCGATTAAATGATAATTAGGGAAGGCATTGAGGTAACTAAAATAACCTTAGATGGTTATGAATTACCGATTCCAGAAGGATATTTTGAGTTTCTACTTTGTACTGGATATTGGAGGTACGGTGAAGAAATCGAAAAAATAAAGCGTGATGAAATTCTAGCGTATTATGACAGAAAGGTTGTTCTGGAAGATGGTAAGTTGTGTACGATACTCATTTACAAAGCGAATAAAAAGAAAAGGGATAAAAAATCATGAATGAAAAAGAAAGTCTTATGGAAAGAAAAGAACGTACTATATACGATAACTCACCAAGTGAAAAGTGAACGCATAGGAGAAATATTTGTTAGATTTTACTTCATTCTTTACGTTAAATATAATTCATAATCCCCATCAATACTGCTTGGATCTCCGAATGTTTCCTCGTATAGATTACACGCTTTTGTAAACCTATTTTTTAATGAAAAGTGGTAACCTTCTTTGGTTATGACTTCTTGTAATACTAAACGCTCGAAGCCTTTTTCTTTTGTGAATGTTTTAAACCATTCAAGAATAATGCTTCCTTTTCCTTGATTACTTGGTGTAATGCTTATAGCAGCAATTGCTAAATATGGTTTTGGAAAAAGCTCACTTCTAAGGCTAATAGTTATTTTAGATTCTTTAGATGAAATATGTAAAGTATATTTAGAAAACCCTTCAAACAATTCTATTTCGTCTTGTATTATTTCT
This sequence comes from Bacillus cereus group sp. BfR-BA-01381, assembly GCF_022663555.1. Lineage (NCBI taxonomy): Bacteria > Bacillati > Bacillota > Bacilli > Caryophanales > Bacillaceae > Bacillus > Bacillus cereus group sp. BfR-BA-01381. Next base: position 85,059 of record NZ_JAKUFR010000011.1, on the reverse strand, counting down.
TCTAATAACAATTTTAATGTTTGAAAGTCATGTATATGAAGAGGAATTTTGATGAAGTTTTCTTTCAAAATAAGTAGCTCCTTTTAGTATCTGCTTTTTGATACTTACCCATCTCTATATACACGCCAGCTTTTTTTTTATTGTGGCCCCAATTATATTCTTTTTTATGCCTTATCTTGCATTGTTAAATAAAATAAAAAAAGCCCAGGCCCCTTGATAAACAAGGTTCCTAAGGCTTTTAATACGACTCTTTTCAGAGTACCGAGATTAACGAGAGTAGAACTCTACGATTAATGCTTCGTTGATTTCAGCTGGTAACTCAGCACGCTCAGCGTGACGAGTGTAAGTAGCTTCTAATTTGTCAGCATCGAAAGTTAAGTATTCTGGTACGAAGTTGTTAACTTCGATCGCTTCTTTAACAACAACAAGGTTGTTAGATTTTTCGCGAACGCTGATAGTTTGACCAGGTTTTACACGGTAAGATGGGATATCTACGCGAGCGCCATCAACCATGATGTGACCGTGGTTTACTAATTGGCGAGCTGCACGACGAGTGCGAGCTAAGCCCATACGGTAAACTAAGTTGTCAAGACGAGCTTCAAGAAGGATCATGAAGTTTTCGCCGTGCTTACCAGGCATTTTACCTGCTTGGTCAAATGTGCGACGGAATTGACGCTCAGTCATGCCGTACATGTGACGAAGTTTTTGTTTCTCTTGTAATTGTAAACCGTATTCTGAAAGTTTCTTACGTTGGTTAGGACCGTGAGGACCTGGTGCGTAAGGGCGTTTTTCTAATTCTTTTCCTGTGCCGCTTAGAGAGATTCCAAGACGACGAGACAGTTTCCAAGCTGGACCTGTATAACGAGCCATAGTTGACTCCTCCTTTAAAATGTTTTTATTTACGTAAAATAAAAACAGACGTAATCGATATTTACGGGCATTTTGTTTTCATGTACCTTCGCTCCAGCAGCAGGGAGTTACGAGATACACCTCCGTAGAGGAACAAAATACAAACGATAAACTCACATTACAAGGCTGCCTTTTTATTTTACACAAACGCTATTATATCTTTTACCCAGAGTTTCGTCAAGCGAGTACGTTTTTGTTTTATGCATATAAATTTTGGAAATGAACAAGAAGGAATTTAAAACGATATAAAAGAAGAGATAGAAACACAAATAAAACGCTTACATAAAATGAAGTAAAACGTTCATCAAATTTTTGTTGGTGAATATGCGGTAATAAAAACATAAAGGGGATGTTTTTATGAAAAAGAAGCATATGGAGACAGCGTTAATTCATCACGGTTATACATCAGAGGAACATAAAGGAAGTTTGACACCGCCTTTATTTCAAACGTCTACATTTACATTTGAGACTGCGCAGCAAGGAGAAGCGAGTTTTGCGGGAGTGGATCCATCTTATATTTACTCAAGACTGGGAAATCCAACTGTGAAATTATTTGAAGAACGTATGGCGGTGTTAGAAGGAGGAGAAGAAGCGCTTGCTTTCGGATCCGGTATGGCAGCTATTTCCGCAACGTTAATTGGTTTTCTAAAAGCTGGAGATCATATTATTTGTTCAAATGGATTATACGGATGCACGTACGGCTTTTTGGAAGTGTTGGAAGAAAAATTTATGATTACGCATTCGTTTTGTGATATGGAGACAGAGGCTGATATTGAAAATAAAATTCGCCCAAATACAAAGCTTATTTTCGTTGAAACACCGATTAATCCGACAATGAAATTAATTGATTTAAAACAAGTGATTCAGGCTGCGAAGCGAAATGGTTTACTTGTCATTGTTGACAATACGTTTTGTTCACCTTATTTACAAAGACCGCTTGAACTTGGCTGTGACGCCGTTGTTCATAGTGCGACAAAATATATTGGTGGTCACGGTGACGTTGTAGCGGGTGTAACAATTTGTAAAACGAAAGCGTTAGCTGAAAAGATTCGTCCGATGCGAAAAGATATCGGCGGTATTATGGCGCCGTTTGATGCGTGGTTATTGTTACGCGGATTAAAGACACTAGCGGTAAGAATGGACCGCCATTGTGATAATGCAGAAAAAATTGTATCGTTCCTAAAAAATCATGATGCGGTAGAAGGTGTTTGGTACCCAGAAGGAGAGTTAGCATCTCGCCAAATGAAACGTGGGGGCGGCGTTATATCTTTTTCAATTAAAGGCGGGAAAGAAGAGACGCAGGCGTTTATTAATGAGCTTCACTTTATTACAATTGCGGTAAGTTTAGGAGATACAGAAACGTTAATTCAGCATCCGGCAACGATGACGCACGCTGCGATTCCAGCTGAGTTAAGACAAGAAATGGGCATTTATGATAATTTAATACGTTTATCTGTCGGTTTAGAATCGTGGGAGGATATCGCTTCTGATTTAGAGCAAGCGTTAAAGAAAATATCTACTGTTAGTAATCAATAAAAAAAGAGCCAGCTATCGGTTTTGTACGTCATGTACTTAATCGATAACTGGCTCTTTTTTGTTACATATGTTTTAGGAGTGTTTCCACAAACTTTTCTAAATAGCGCTGATCTACTTCGTCGAAACGATTTTTTTCAGGACTATCAATATCAAGTACACCAATGACATTCCCATCTTTAATAATCGGTACGACAATTTCTGAATTTGAAGCACTGTCGCAAGCGATATGCCCTGGGAATTGGTGGACGTCTGCTACAAGCTGCGTTGTTTTCGTTTCAGCTGCAACGCCGCAAACGCCTCGTCCAAATGGAATGCGCACGCAAGCAGGCATTCCTTGGAATGGTCCAAGAACAAGCTGATTTCCTTCTGTTACGTAAAAGCCAACCCAATTAACGCGATCCAAAAATTGGTTTAATAATGCGGACGCATTTGATAAGTTTGCGACTACGTTTGATTCGCCAGTTAATAATGCATCCAGTTGTTTTATTACTGTCTCATATTGCTGCACGCGAGATCCTGCATAACTTTCTTTAGTAAACATGGAAACAGCTCCTTTTTTATCGAGATGTGTAAAATATTAGCAAAATACGATGTATTTCACATGACTTTGTCGATAGAAAATTAAAGGAATTTGTCTTAAAAGTCAAGAAATTTACACTATAGCTGTTCAGTGAGAGGAAGTGAGCGCATGAAACAGACGAAACAAAAAGTAATCGATGCGGCAATATCGTTGTTTAACACGAAAGGGTATGATGGAACGTCGGTGCGAGACATTGCGAAGCGAGCGGATGTGAATGTAGCGAATATTTCATATTATTTTGCTGGAAAGCAGGGCCTATTAGAGCAGCTTATTACTAATTTTTTAGAAGGGTATATTCATGTGATTGAAACATCCTTTGAACAGAGGGAGTATTTGTCGGCTAAAGATGTAATGGTGCAAATGGTGCGCGGGATTTTACGATATCAATTTGATAATAGGGAGCTGACACGTTTCTTTTACCGAGAGCTGTCGCTTGATACGACATTAATTCGCGAAGTGATGACCGTTTATTTTTCTAAAGAAAGATATTATATAGAGCAAGTGATTAGACAAGGACAAATGAAACAAGAGTTTAAGAAGGTATCTTTTACAATGTTTATGACGCAATTAAAAGGCATGATGAATATGCCGTTTTTATATCCGCAATATATATCAGAAGTGCTGCATTCTTTTCCATCTGAGACCTTTTTCTTAGAAATGTACACGAAAGAAATTGAACAATGGATGGAACAAACATTATGTATAACGAATATGTATCAGGAATGGCCAAGAGCTGTTCATATGTGAGAAATCCCCACCTAACGAACTGAGGTGGGGATTTTTGTGCTTTTCTTTCTTTGCCATAAATTGTTGCATAAAAGCGCGATAATTGTTAATGAAGCTCCGGAAATTTCAACCTTGTCGACTATATAACCTCGAAAGATGGAACCGATAAGTGCAAGCACAGGAACTAAATTCATAAATAATATGCCGTTAATAGATGAAATGTAGCGATTTCCTGCGTTCCAGCAAAATACTGCGATAACGCCTGCAATAATTGACATATATAAGAGTTCAAAACGAACGTTCATAATTGTAGATGGTGAAGGTACAGTGACAACGTTTGTATAAGTTAAAAAAGTGACGATAGTGATGAGTGAAATTGAGCCAAATAAACAAGTTAACGTCGTATACCTAAGTGGTGACCAAGATTGAAAACTAGCACCACCGTTTGTATAAATGACCCAGCAAGTAACGCCGCACAGCATAAGTATATTTGTTGAGAGGTGACTGGCAGCTCCAAATAATAAGTGAATATTTCCTTTTGAAATGACAAGCATAACACCGATAAGTGCAACGAACATACAAAGGAAAGTGTAGTTTTGTGGGCGTTTGTTTTTAGTTATCCACTGCAATAATAAAGCGATGAGTGGCATAAGAGACTGAATCATCGCGGCATGGATGGCTCCAGACGGTCCGGCAAGTTGTTGTCCGTAGAAAACGAGAAAACCATATCCTGCGAAACCGACTGTTCCGTAAAAAAGTAACGAAAGTGTTTTCTTTTCTAAGCGGAGTGACTTTGTCCCTTCGGTAAGTAATAACAGAATAAGAAAAATAATAGCTGCTGATCCATAGCGAATCGTTGTGAAGAAGAACGGATCGATAAACTGTAAGGCGTTTGCCATGACAGGAAACATAAATCCCCAAGCCGTTACGGCAAGTAAGCATAGGAGGGATCCGAGTAGCATTTGTTTTTTGTTCAAGAGTATCTTTCCCCTTTACATTTCGTTATAGTAAGTTGATGAAATAAGTATAAAGAGTAATTGTTTATAGAAGGAAATATCGATTTTTTATGACAGTTATAACTTTTTGTTAGAGGTGTGTACGATGGATTTAGAGGCAGTACGATCGTTTATTGAAGTAAAAAATACACGAAGTTTATCAAAGGCGAGTAAAATTTTACATATTTCTCAGCCGGCGCTTAGTAAACAAATTCAAAGGTTAGAGGCCGATTTAGAAGTTACTTTACTGAAGCGTTCCGCGCAAGGAGTGGAGTTAACAGAGGCTGGAGAGTTATTTATAAAAAGAATGTTACCGATTTTGGAACACATACATGAAGTGAAAGCCGAAATGAAGAAATTTCAAGAGAAGAGGAACATTTCAATAGGCATATTGCCAAGTTTAGCAGCACATTATATATCAAAATGTAAAGATACATTAGGTGACGGGTTCGAAATAGAATGGAAAATTGAGCATACGAAAGTACTGATAGGACTTTTTAAAGAACGGAAGATTGAAGCGATGTTCATCGATTCAGTAGTAGAAGGTGCTACGTGTATAAAAGAAATACGAGAAGAAAAAATTGTGTGTGTCGTTTCAAATGATCATCTTTATAAAGAGAAAACAGTAATTCGAATGGAAGATTTGCAAAATGAAAAGTTAATCGTATACCCAGAAATCTGTGATGTTAGAAAAATGATTACGAATCTGTTTCAAGGGATAGGTGCGAAACCGATTATTGCATTTGAAACTTCTTATGCAGAACCGATGCTTGCGATGGTTAGTGCCGGACTTGGCATCACATTACTTCCAGAAATATCAGTAGAGCAAGCGGTAAGGCAAGGAAATGTGCATGCGATTTCTATTGAACCGCCACTTGTACGTAAAATATATTTCGCATCTCATATGGAAGAAGGTCATTTAGTTCATTCATTTGATGATGAGAGGTAATCCAAACGGAATATTGAGAAAGATTACAATTGCATTGAAAGAAACATGAAATTTTAAAAAAAACTAGGTCAAAAACAAACCATTACATGGTATGATTAGTACATTGTTAGTTGTTAAATATAGGGGAATTCCCTTTTTATACATAATGCCTTCCATTTCATAAACGGAACGGACAAAAAAAGAGATATAACTAGGAGGCTTTTTTGCATGGATTCTATCCTGACGATCGTTATCATTGTAGTAAGCTCTATTCTAGTGCTGCTCATGATAGAGCTTGTGATAAGAAATCGTTCATATAAAGATATTGAAGCACTTGAGCAGTGGAAACAAGAGATAAAAGATAAACCTGTGGCAGATGAACTAAAACGGGTGAAAGATTTAAATATGACGGGTCAAACAGAAGAACTGTTTGGTAAATGGCGTGAAGAATGGGATGAAATTGTATCAACAACCATTCCGAAAGCTGACAAAGATTTAGCGCAAGCGCGAAAATTCGCCTCGCAATTCTCCTTCCGAAAAGCAAAGCATGCGATGAATGAATCCATAAGTGGTTTAGATGACGCTGATAATCGTATTACAGACATTTTAAATGAATTACAGCAATTGTTAGAAAGCCATGAAAAAAATAGCTCGGAAATCGAAGGGTTACGTGATACATATCGTAGTATGAAGAAGAGTGTTCTTGCTCATAGACATATGTATGGAGCAGCAGAGCAGAAAATTGAAGAGATGCTAGACGCTGAATCTGAGAAATTTAAAACCTTTGAAGAAGCAACAAATAATGGTGACTATTTAAAAGCGAGAGAAATTGTTATTAGTTTGGAAGAAGGTTTAGCAGATTTAGAAATCATTATTCACCAAATTCCAGATTTATTGGTAGAGTGTCAAGCGACGTTACCAGTTCAGCTGGAAGATTTATTACACGGACATAATGACATGGTAAGACAAGGTTATGTATTAGAGTATTTGGAAATCCCTAAAGAAGTTCGCGATATGAAGAAACAACTACAAATATGTTTAATGGATATACAGGAGCTTCACATAACGGAAGCGGCTGAAAAAGTAGAAAACTTAAAAACGAGTTTAGATAGCTTCTATGATCAACTAGAACAAGAAGTACATGCGAGACATTATGTGGAGCAAAAAACACTTTCTGTTTATGAAGACTTAGAAGAAATTCGTACTGAAACGATTGAAACAAAAGCAGAAACACAGCTTGTGAAACAAAGCTATCAGTTGCAAGATAAGGACATTGAGTCTCAAAAAGTAATTGAAAAGCAAATGCACATTTTAATGAAACGTTTTGAAATGCTGCAATTACGCGTTGCGGAACAAGATATTGCCTTCTCTATTATTCGTGAGGAACTAGAAGAGATTTATGAGCAATGTGAAACATTAAAAGTACTTCATGCAGAATATAAAGAAATGCTGCAAACGATGCGCAAAGAAGAATTTGAAGCACGTGAGAAGTTACAAGAAATGCGAAATACTATTTTCGAAACGAAACGCTTTATGCAAAAGTCGAATTTGCCAGGGCTTCCAGAGAGCATTATGGAAGATTTAAAAAGAGGACAAATGGCAATGCAAGCTGTATATGAGCAATTAGAAGTGAAGCCGTTAAATATGAATGCTGTAAATAGCAGTTTAGAAGAAGCTTACACAACTGTTAATGGTGTTGCTGAAATGACAGAAGAGTTAATTGGACAAGCGTATTTAGTTGAAAAATTAATTCAATACGGTAATCGTTACCGCAGTCATGATGAAAACCTTGCAGAGAGCTTAAATTATGCGGAGAAATTATTCCGTGAATATCAATACGATGCAGCTTTAGAACAAGCGGCTTCTGTACTAGAGCAACTTGAGCCTGGCGTTGTTCAAAAAATAGCTGAATATGTAGACAATGAACAAACCCTTTCATAAGGGTTTGTTTTTTTGTGTAATTTTGCAGGCGATGTTGCTATAATGAAGAGCGGAATACAGTAAGGTTATTCGTTTTAAAATATAACGGAACCTTTGAGTAGTCTTAGCGTAATGACACGTATTTGTGATATGATTATATGATGTGACAGCGCTGAAAGGGGAAGAACGATGATCTATTTTGATAATAGTGCGACGACAAAGCCATATCCAGAAGCTCTTCAATCGTACGTAACGGTTGCGGGGAAATATTTTGGGAATCCTTCTTCTATTCATTCGCTTGGAGGAGAGGCAGAGCGTCTATTAACACAATCAAGAACAATTGCAGCGCAGCTTCTTCACGTTAAGCCTTCTGAAATTATTTTCACATCAGGTGGAACGGAAGGGAATAACCTTGCGATTAAAGGAATAGCGATGAGGAATCGTTCGCGCGGTAAACATATCATTACAACAAATATTGAACACGCGTCTGTGTTTGAAGCATATAAACAATTAGAAGATCTCGGTTTTGATGTAACATATTTACCGGTTAATGAGCATGGTGTTGTATCGGTAGAGGATGTAAAACGAGCGCTTCGTGAAGATACGATTCTTGTGTCAATTATTCACGTGAACAACGAGACTGGAGCAATTCAGCCTGTTGCTGAAATTGGAACGTTATTATCGAATTATCCGAAAATAAGATTCCATGTGGACCATGTACAAGGGATAGGAAAAGTACCGCTTAATTTATACGCTTCTCATATTGATCTTTGCTCAATATCTGGACATAAATTCCACAGTGTAAAAGGAACGGGTCTTCTTTATGTACGTGATGGCGTAAGGTTAGATCCAATTTTATCAGGTGGTCAACAAGAGCTGAAGTATCGCTCTGGTACAGAGAACTTACCTGGCATTGTAGCGATGGTGAAAGCACTTCGCATGACAATGGAGCAAGTGAAAGAAAAGGTAGCTCATTTGCAAAGTTTACAAGCAGAGCTTGTTCGTTTCTTTAAAGAAATGGAAGATGTAACGATTAATACGTCGCTTGCATATGCAGCACCGCACATTTTAAATGTATCATTTGTAGGTTTAAAACCAGAAGTGGTCGTTCATGCTTTAGAAGAGCACGGTGTATATGTATCAACGAAATCTGCTTGTTCTTCAAAAGCAAATGAAGTGAGCAGAGTGTTAGTGTCAATGGGAGTACCGCATGCCGCTGCTGCAAGTGCTATTCGCATTAGTTTGGCGCCAGAAAACACGATGGAAGAAGTAAAGCAATTTGAAGGTATTGTGAAAGAAACGATGCCAAAATTATATGAAGTGATGAGGTAAAGGAATATGATGACATATGAATATATTTTAGTTCGTTATGGAGAGATGACGACTAAAGGTAAGAACCGTTCTAAATTTGTAAGCACATTAAAAGATAACGTGAAGTTCAAACTGAAAAAATTCCCGAATATTAAAATCGATGCAACACATGACCGTATGTATATCCAATTAAATGGCGAAGATCATGAAGCGGTATCTGAAAGATTGAAAGATGTATTTGGTATTCATAAGTTTAACTTAGCGATGAAAGTACCATCAGAATTAGAAGATATTAAAAAAGGTGCATTAGCAGCTTTCTTACAAGTAAAAGGCGATGTGAAAACATTTAAAATTACTGTACACCGTTCTTATAAGCATTTCCCAATGAGAACGATGGAATTATTACCTGAGATTGGTGGACACATTCTAGAAAATACAGAAGATATTACTGTAGATGTTCATAATCCAGATGTAAATGTACGTGTAGAAATTCGCAGTGGTTATAGCTATATTATGTGCGATGAGCGTATGGGAGCTGGCGGTTTACCAGTTGGCGTTGGCGGAAAAGTAATGGTACTTCTTTCTGGTGGTATCGATAGCCCAGTAGCAGCGTACTTAACGATGAAACGCGGCGTATCTGTGGAAGCAGTTCACTTCCATAGCCCACCTTTCACAAGTGAGCGCGCGAAACAAAAAGTAATCGATTTAGCACAAGAGTTAACGAAATACTGTAAACGTGTAACACTTCACCTTGTTCCATTTACAGAAGTGCAAAAAACGATTAATAAAGAAATCCCATCTAGCTATTCAATGACAGTTATGCGCCGTATGATGATGCGTATTACAGAGCGTATCGCAGAGGAGCGTAACGCACTTGCAATCACGACTGGTGAAAGTCTTGGACAAGTAGCAAGTCAAACATTAGATAGTATGCATACGATTAACGAAGTAACAAACTATCCAGTTATTCGTCCGCTTATTACGATGGATAAATTAGAGATTATTAAAATCGCTGAAGAAATCGGCACATATGAAATTTCAATTCGTCCGTATGAAGATTGCTGTACAGTATTTACACCAGCAAGCCCAGCGACGAAGCCGAAGCGTGAAAAAGCGAATCGTTTTGAAGCGAAATACGATTTCACACCATTAATCGATGAAGCTGTAGCAAACAAAGAAACAATGGTATTACAAACGGTAGAAGTAGTGGCGGAAGAAGAAAAATTCGAAGAACTTTTCTAAAACCATAAATTACCATATCTAAAACGTGTATGAAGTCATGTTATTTATCACACTCTATACTCACAAGGAGGTGATATAACATGTCACGTAGCACAAATAAATTAGCGGTTCCTGGTGCTGAATCAGCATTAGACCAAATGAAATACGAAATCGCTCAAGAGTTTGGTGTTCAACTTGGAGCTGATGCAACAGCTCGCGCTAACGGTTCTGTTGGTGGTGAAATCACTAAACGTCTAGTTTCACTAGCTGAGCAACAATTAGGCGGTTACCAAAAATAATCCCATATGATGGCTTAGAAAGAGCGGGTTCTCCCGCTCTTTCTTTTTTGTGTTATGTCACTATTTGTCGGTAAGTCGATATATTTAATTTTCGTTAATATATTCCAAGTTGTGTTAGATATATTTGAAAAACTCTCGATATAATTTCATTTACCAATTCGACAGAACTGAAAAATTTGTCAAAAGAAGAGGGTTCAAAATTTACAGAAAATTCTTTATTATATAAGGGAGGCATAAAGAAAAAGGAGGATGTTTATGAAGAGAGAAGAATTGTTGGCACCGCCGTCTTATAATTTAGTTTCTGAAATAGAGAAATATACAGGCGATAAAGAGAAGCTTGCTTTAATTTGGCAAGATGATAAAGGGAATCGACGAGAAGTTACATACGCTGAGTTAATGAAAGGTGCAAATAAAATTGGAAACGCTTTTATAAAGAGTGGTCTGCAAAAAGGGGACAAGCTCCTCATTATGATGCCTCGTTTAATTGAAGCATACATGACGTATATCGCTGCGATTAAAGCAGGGTTTGTCGTAATTCCGAGTTCAGAAATGTTACGTAAAAAGGATATCGAATACCGTATTGGACACGGGGAAGTAAAAGCAATCGTAAGTTATGAGCCGTACATTGGACAGTTTGATGATATAGAAGCGATGGACTCTCTTCAAAAATTCGTTCTGAGCGAGCAGTCAGTAGATGGATGGATTAATTTAAAAACAGCGTTAGAAAAAGAGAGTGATATGTTAGAAATGGCGAAGACAGATAAAGAAGATATGGTCTTTTTATCTTACACGTCAGGAACGACAGGAAATCCAAAAGGTGTTGTTCATACGCATGCGTGGGCATACGCTCATTTACGTACGAGCGCTCCAAATTGGCTCGGAATTGAAGAGAATGATGTTGTGTGGGCGACGGCTAGTCCAGGCTGGCAAAAGTGGATTTGGAGCCCGTTTTTAGCAACTCTAGGCTCAGGGGCAATAGGATTTGTATACCACGGTAAGTTTGAACCAAAAACGTATTTAAATTTATTAGACGATAATAAGGTGAATGTGCTTTGTTGTACGCCGACTGAGTATAGATTAATGGCAAAAGTAGAAGACTTAAGCCAGTACAATTTAGAGGCGTTACATAGTGCTGTATCCGCAGGTGAGCCGTTAAATAGAGAAGTCATTGAAACGTTCCAAAAGCACTTTCATATTACAGTGAGAGACGGCTATGGACAAACGGAAAATACATTGCTTGTTGGTGTAATGAAAGGGATGGATATTAGACCAGGATCAATGGGAAAACCAACGCCAGGTAACCACGTTGATATCGTAAATGAGGAAGGTGTTCCAGTTAAAGTAGGCGAGGTTGGTGATATTGCAGTTCACATTGAAACGCCAGCCCTCTTTAAACAATACTACAAAGACGATGAGCGCACAGCGATGCAATTCCGCGGTGATTATTATATTACCGGTGATAAAGCGAAGAAAGATGAAGACGGCTATTTCTGGTTTGAAGGACGCGGTGATGATATTATTATTAGCTCTGGTTATACAATCGGGCCGTTTGAAGTAGAAGATGCACTTGTAAAACATCCATACGTAAGAGAATGTGCAGTTGTCGCAAGCCCTGATGAAATTCGCGGAAGTGTCGTGAAGGCATTCATCGTATTAAGAGAGAATATAGAAAAGAGCGAAGAAACATTAATTCCAATACTTCAACAACACGTCAAAGAACTCACTGCACCATATAAATACCCTCGCAAAATTGAATTTGTAGACGAACTACCAAAAACGATTTCCGGAAAAATTCGCCGTATTGAACTTAGAAAACAAGAGATGGAGATTCCTTCAAAATAATGTTGAAAATAGTGAAATAAATAGTTGAACGAAGTATTAAGCATATGATATTATAGAAACGAACGTAAGTTCGGTTTTATAAATTAAAAAGAAGAGGTGTCCGTATGATTTTAGGTATTAATCCGTACTTAGTTTTAGATGGTAGTGGGCAAGAAGCTGTACAGTTTTATAAAGAGGCGTTAGATGCAAAAGTAGAAGTCATGCAAACGTTTGGTGACATGCCTGAAAATCCAGAATACCCGGTTCCAGCTGAAGCAAAAGAGCGCGTTTTACATGCTACTTTAAAAGTTGGTAATACGGCCCTTATGATTTCTGATACATTCCCAGGTAAAGGGCATGCAATTGGATCTCAAGTAACAATCGCAATTCAAATTAGTAATGCAGAAAAAGCGAAAGAAGTATTCAACAAGTTACAAGAAGGTGGCGAAGTTATTATGCCACTTCAAGAAACGTTCTGGAGCCCAGCATACGGACAAGTAAAAGATAAATTTAGCATTGAGTGGCAAATTACAACGTCTACTACTGAACAAAAGTAATGTTTAGAAAAGCACCATGTTTTGAAATGGTGCTTTTTTTTATACAATAAAAAATAAAGGAGATGAAATATATGGGGGAAATTTGGTATGGCGGCACCATTTACACAATGAGAGAAGAAAATGAAAAAGTGGACGCTGTTTACGTTGAAAACGGTATGATTGTTGATGTTGGAAGTAAAGAAGAGTTAGAAAACCGATATGCTGCGGTTACATTGTACGATTTAGAAGACAAAACGATGATTCCAGGCCTTGTTGATAGCCATATGCATCTTATTGGTCACGGGGAGAGATTACTTCGTCTAGATTTATCAAACTGCACATCTTATAGCGAAGTGCTGACTCTCGTTCGGAAGCGCGTAGAAGAAGCACCAAAAGGTTCTTGGATTATTGGAGAAGGTTGGAATGAGAATAACTTTACAGATACGAAAGATGTTCACGCGCGTGATTTAGATGGAATTTCGAAAGAACATCCCATTTTATTAAAGAGAGTTTGCCGTCACGTTACATGGGTGAATTCATACATACTGCAAGAAGCAAATATAACAGAAGCGACAGAAGATCCAAAAGGTGGGAAAATTGGCCATGATTCATCAAATATGTTAACAGGGCTTTTATATGAACAAGGACAAGAATTAATTAAACATGTGCAGCCTGAAATTGATGAAGCCTATTTACAAAGAGCTCTGCAAACAGCGATTAAAGATTGTTGGCAATATGGTCTCGTTGGTGGGCATACGGAAGATTTAAATTATTACGGTGGTTTTAGAAAAACGCACAATGCGTTTTCTCATGTTATAAAGGAAATGCCATTTAAAGCACATTTACTCGTTCACCATGAAGTAGCACATGAACGAAAAGAATATGAAAATGAGCATTATATTGAATTTGGGGCAATGAAAATTTTTTCTGACGGTTCTTTTGGCGGAAGAACAGCTTTATTAAGTGAACCGTATGAAGATGCAAAGGAAACAAATGGTGTTGCAATCTTCTCACGTGAAGAGCTTGCAGAGTTAGTGAAAAAAGCACGAGACTTACATATGCCGGTTGCGATTCATACTATCGGTGACTTATCGCTTGAATATGTCATTGATGCACTTGAATTGTATCCGCCAGCAGAAGGATTACGTGACCGCATTATTCATTGTCAGCTAGCTCGTGAAGAGTTGATTGAAAGAATGAAAAACTTACAAGCCATTATTGATATACAACCAGTCTTTGTTTCATCGGATTTTCCATCAGTCATTGAAAAACTAGGTGAGCAACGTCTTCGTTATGCGTACGCTTGGAAGACGTTACTGGAAGCAGGATTACACTGTAACGGGGGCTCGGATGCTCCAATTGAGCAAGTGAATCCGTTTCTAGGCATATATAGCGCTGTTACACGTAGAAGTTTTATTGACGGTGTGTGCTATATGCCAGAGGAAAGGCTAACGGCATATGAGGCTGTCTCTTTATTTACAACAGGAAGTGCCTATGCAATTGGAAAAGAAGCGAAGCGAGGGCAAATTACAAAAGGATATGAAGCGGACTTTACGATATTAGACCGCAATATTTTTGAAATAGAGGCAGAAGAAATAAAAGAAGTACAAGCAGAAATGACCATAATAGATGGCCGAGTCGTCTATAGAAAAGATGAGTAAAAATATATCAGCGATTATCGGAATATATCGACCGTAACTCGAAATATATCAGCGATTATTGAAATATATTGACTTACCGACAAAAACTGACAAGAATAACGGCCGGATAGCGAGAGGTTGTTGTTCGCGCCAATAGGGGTAAATAAATAACCGTAGAATTATGGGCCACCATAATTCTACGGTTATTTTAATACTATAAAAACGTTCTCTGTACTTTTTCCCAGAAAGAGTTGTTTTTTAATTTAACTGTTTTAATTTGTTTATCGCTTAAGCGTACAACAGCTTTTTCCACTTGTTTAATGCTAAGCGCTTCATTATCCATACCGATAACAGGATAATCGTTACCGTCTGGTCTTAGTTTTAAAGTTAATGTACGTTCGTGATTTAAAATGAACGGTGAACCAAGTGTACGGTATGTGTTGTTATTTAAAGATGCTAATTCACTTACTTGGAAGCAAGGGATAAGCGGATCAACAACTGCACCACGTAACGATTTATTGTAAGCTGTACTTCCTGTTGGAGTAGAGACAACTAAACCATCGCCTCTAAATGTTTCGAAATATAAATCATCAACGTGAACATCTACAACGAACGTTTTAATAATGCTAGAACGTAATGAGAACTCATTTAAACAATGGAAGGATGTACTGCCATCTACATCTACCTCAATTGTTGGATATTTTCGCACTTCAATTTCATTTTTTGTAATTTCTTGAAGGGCTGTATCAACGTGATCAATATGGAAATCGCAGTAGAATGAAATTTCATCTTTCGTAGAAATTCCTGCGTATAAACAATCTTCCCTAAAACCAGTTTTACGAACGGCTTGTAAGAAAGTTGCATCATCTCCAACACTGACGATAGCGTTTGCATTTTTTGGATGATCTAATATGGTAAATCCATTCTCTTCTAAAATACGATAGATTGGTTTCATTTTTTCAACGAGCTTTGCTTTGTCATCACCATAAAAGAAAAATAAATTGCGACGATCTGCCATTATGTATCCCTCCACTGCAGTTAAATTTTCTATGCTTCGTACTACATATCATTAGAGTCCGTTCCCTGATGATATGTTCAAATAATATATTTCGATATAAATTGTCAAAATACCTTTTTATTTTTAGAAAAATTTTTATATTCAATCTTATAAAACTCTGTTTAATGATGAATAAAGTTGTCGATAATGGGTACGGAGTGAAAGGATGATACGTATGAAGTGGTTCGTAATTGGAATAATAATTCTTCTCCTTTTTATTTTGCTTATACTATTGTCGAAAATAAAGCTTAAAGTGACATTTTTATATTCAGAAATGGAAAAGCAATGTTTGTTTCAAGTGAAAATATGGATGATTCGCTATACATTTGATGTGTTGGAAAGAATTGAGAAGCAACAGAAGAAAACCGGGCAAAAAATCGAAAAAGCTGAAGAGGATGGCGGGCTCGATAATAAAATTATGGCACAACTTGATAGCATTGGGGAACTGATAAAAAAGCTGCAAGAAGTTCATACTATCGTTAAAGATTTTCTCAAACGAGTGAAAATCAATGGTTGGAGATGGCACACGCAAATTGGTGCAGGTGATGCAGCTAGTACTGGAATTGTTACCGGATATGCATGGGGGACAAAAGGAATGGCTGCTGGAGTTGTAGGACAATATATGCATATTGTCGACGTACCAGAATTTGAAATTACTCCTGTTTTTCAAGGGAAAGGGTTTGCGTCAAGATGTGAATTAACAGCATCCTTTCGTATATTCCGTGCTATAAAAACAGGTATTAAATTAATCGCGTTTATGAGAAAACAAAGATCTGGTACGACTGAAAAATCTGTTCAAGCATAAGGGGGGATATAGAATGGACCATCCAATTCAAGGTTTAATGACAACCGCAATGCAGCATTTAAAACAAATGACTGATGTAAATACAATTGTAGGCGATCCAATTAAAGCTGCTGATGGAAGTGTAATTCTTACCGTTTCAAAAGTTAGCTTCGGATTTGCCGCTGGTGGAAGTGAATTTGGTAAAATAGAACATTCAGGCCGTCATCCATTTGGCGGGGGAAGTGGTGGAGGAGTTTCTATTAATCCTGTTGCTTTTCTCGTTATAAATGGAGAAGGCGTAAAAGTGTTACATTTAGATAAGCAAACACACGTCATCGATAAAATAATTGAATTAGCGCCACAAGCTGTTGATAAAGTGAAAGAAATGATGGATAAACGAAAAGAAGACGATCCGGAATTTCAAATTTAATGAATAAAGAAGCTGATCAATGGATTAGCTTCTTTAATTTTTTTGTAAATAAAGCGATTTTATTTGCATTATCGATAGGGACAAACTATCATTTACATTGTACATATTTTGTTTAAATAAGGGAGGATTTTCAAGTGGCAAACGTAACTTTTAAAGGTAACCCAATGACTTTAGTTGGAACAGAAGTTAAAGTTGGCGATCAAGCGCCAAACTTCCAAGTGTTAGCAAATGACTTATCTCCAGTAAGTTTAGAAACATACAAAGGCGAAGTGAAATTAATTAGTGTTGTACCTTCAATCGACACAGGTGTATGTGATGCACAAACACGTCGTTTTAACCAAGATGCAGCAGGTATTGAAAACGCGAAAGTATTAACAATTAGCGCTGATTTACCATTCGCTCAAAAACGCTGGTGTGCAGCAAACGGTTTAGAAAATGTTGTTACACTTTCTGACCACCGTGACCTTTCATTCGGTGAAGCTTACGGCTTAGTAATGAAAGAGCTTCGTTTACTTGCTCGTGCAGTATTCGTAGTAGATAGCAATGACAAAGTAGTTTACGTAGAATACGTAAGCGAAGGTACAAGCCATCCAAACTATGAAGCAGCATTAGAAGCAGCTAAAGCTGCAAAATAATGCAAAAGAAATGGCCTCTTATAAAGAGGTCGTTTTTTCTCATATATTGCTCTGTAACGGCATCGATATATGAGAAAAAACGTTATATCATATATAACTTAAAGGGGAGCTCTTTGTAGGAGGTCGCTTTTTCTTTTTGGAAAAAAACACTTTGTGGTATGATATAAGTTATGTGTAAAAGAGAGAAGGAGGAATGTACGTGAGTCAGACAGTAGAAACATTATTTTCTATTTTTGATTCTTCTGCGGTAGTTTTACGTAAAGAATTAGATGTAACATATTTAGAGGCGCTTGTAGAAACAGGTGATAACTTGTTTGAAGGAGCGATTTTACAAGAGGAATTATCAGAATCAGCAATTGAAAGGCTGAATCGTGAATATAGTACGTTTAATGAAGAAACATATAAAGGTGAAGAAATTCGTAAAGCATTTCAGTTAGCCATCTTAAAAGGAATGAAAGAAGGCGTACAAGCGAATCACGAAATGACGCCTGATGCAGTTGGTATGTTCATGAGCTACTTATTCCATAAATTTATGCAAGGTCAAAATGAAATTACTGTGTTAGACCCTGCAATTGGAACAGGTAACTTAATGACTACCGTATTTAATAGTGCCAAAGAAGGACTAACAATGAGTGGATTTGGTGTAGAAGTGGACGAAGTGCTAATTAAACTTGCTTTAGTAAATGCGAATTTACAAAAGCATGCAATCGAATTCTTCCATCAAGATGGACTAGCACCGCTTTATATCGATCCAGTTGATGCAGTCGTTTCAGACTTACCGGTTGGTTACTATCCAAATGAAATCGGTGCAAGTGAATATAAGTTAAAAGCAGATGAAGGAATGTCATATGCCCACCACCTATTTATTGAACAAAGTGTGAAGCATACGAAAGAAGGCGGATACTTATTCTTCTTAGTGCCGAACTTCATTTTTGAAAGTGATCAAGCACCGAAATTGCATGCATTTATTAAAGAAACATGCTTTATTCAGGGGTTATTACAGCTACCTGTTTCCATGTTTAAAAACGAGAAAAATGCAAAAAGTATATTTGTTCTCCAAAAGAAAGGCCCTAGTGTAACGATGCCAAAACAGGCGTTATTAGTGGAGTTACCTAAATTCTCCAACATGAAGGCGATGGAGGACATTATGGACCAATTAAATACTTGGTTTGCAACGCATAAATAAGGCTAGGTATATGTAACAGGGTTAGTAATTCATGTAGTACAGTTTTATATGATATGTCATATTTTTAAATATATACAAGATTTAACTGAATTTTTTTGAAATCTGTAATATATTTTTTTTCTTGGTGTTACAATTTTTTCACTTGAAATATATGTCGTACGATGTTTAAATTAAAATCGTGAGTATAAAATTTGCTAATGATGAAACGTTTTCATATTTAGTAAATTTGATCAGATAAAATCGAGCGGTTTGTGGAAACATCCACACAACTACCAAGAGAAAAAGGGGCGAAAGACTAGATGTCAAAAATCATCGCGATTAACGCAGGAAGCTCTTCCTTAAAATTCCAATTATTTGAAATGCCAAGTGAAACAGTATTAACAAAAGGTTTAGTAGAACGTATCGGTTTAGAAGATAGTATCTTCACTATTACTGTAGATGGCGAAAAACAAAAAGAAATTACAAACATTCCAGATCACGCAGTAGCAGTTAATATGCTTCTTAAAAAATTAACTGAAAACGGAATCGTTAAATCTCTAGATGAGATTGGCGGTATCGGTCACCGTGTTGTTCACGGCGGCGAAAAATTTGCTGACTCTGTTCTAATTACTGATGAAGTATTAGCTGATATCGAAGAATTAAGCGATTTAGCACCACTTCACAACCCAGCAAACGTTGTTGGTATTAAAGCATTCCAAGAAGTATTACCAAACGTACCAGCAGTAGCAGTATTCGATACAGCATTCCACCAAACAATGCCGGAATCTGCATTCCTATACAGCTTACCATATGAGTACTATGAAAAATTCGGTATCCGTAAATACGGTTTCCACGGAACTTCTCATAAATATGTAACTGAGCGTGCAGCTGAGCTATTAGGTCGTCCACTTGAAAGCTTAAGCTTACTGTCTTGTCACTTAGGTAACGGTGCAAGTATCGCAGCAGTAGAAGGCGGTAAATCTATCGATACTTCTATGGGCTTCACTCCACTTGCTGGTGTAACAATGGGTACACGTTCTGGTAACCTTGACCCTGCGTTAATTCCATACATCATGGAAAAAACAGGTCAAACAGTAGAAGAAGTGGTTAACGTATTAAACAAGAAGAGTGGTATGTTAGGTCTTACTGGTTTCTCTAGTGACCTACGTGACATCATTGCGAAAGAAGAAGAAGGCGACCACCGTGCGAAAGTAGCACTTGACGTATTCGTAAGCCGTATCCACAAATACATCGGTTCTTACACTGCTCGTATGAAAGGTGTAGACGCAATCATCTTTACAGCTGGTGTAGGTGAAAACAGTGCGATTATTCGTGAACGCGTATTAGAAGGCCTTGAGTACATGGGCGTATACTTCGATGCAAAACGCAATAACGTATTCGGTGAGGAAGCATTCATCAACTTCCCACATTCTCCAGTAAAAATTATTGTAATTCCAACTGACGAAGAAGTTATGATCGCTCGTGACGTACTACGTCTTGGGGATATTGGTTAATATACTATATGAAAAGAAAGACGAGATCCTATAGGATTTCGTCTTTTTTCTTTTGAATATAGTTTAAAATTCCATCTGGATACAGTGCTTTTTTCTCTTGAATGAATGCTGTAATGGGAATCCATTTCGCATATGATACTGTTTGCTCATCTTGTATCTTCACTTTTTCCATTCCATATAGTGATGTGTCTAATAAGCGTAAAGAATATAGTTGAATGATTTCATGAGCAATTTCTCCATCAAGATGAAAGATATTTTCTAAGCAACCTAAATAATCGGTGATTTCCACTTCTGTATGAAGCTCTTCTTGAAATTCACGAATAATCGTATGTGCTGATTTTTCACCAAGTTCAATTGAACCGCCAAGAGGCCGGTAATATGTTTCATCGCCTGTATGATATTCTTGTACGAGAAGCCGCTCGTGATGTATAGCAAGACCGAAAGCTTTTGCACGTGGATACATATACAATCACTCCTTATTTATTCTATATAAGGATGATTATAATGTGTTTTGTAATAAAAAGTGCCATGTATTTAAGGATGTGGTCTAATCGTAATCCCATCAAATAAGTCATTCCAAAATGCTTCATTGTACTGAAATACATGCATAATAGGACATTTTATAACGCAAATATTTTGCAATCCCCAATCTTCTTCCGTAACAGTTGGTACATCTTCAGGAATGAGTAATAGGACAGAGAATGTATGTGTAACGATTTGAGATAAAATGTGTTCCAAGGAACGTGCTTCTTCGTATGTTCCTCCAGTTCTAATAAACAATATAGATTGTGCCGTTTCAATTGTATTTAGAAAACGAGTAATACGATGCTCATAATTTAACTTAATTTCTGTATAAGAAGGCCAAGAAGTTGGTGTGTTTACATCTGTTTTAAAGTCGTGGCAGGAGTCGATTTCATATAGATTGTCCCGTAGTCTTAATTTCGCACCATCATCCCAAAATGAGATGAAGGATAAGTTTTCTAACTGTAAAAAACGGTCAAATCGATTTTGTAATAATATATTCACCTTTTCTAATGATGGGCTTAGCATAAAATCAATAACGCCAAAAAATGGTGATAATTTGAATTGATATAACGCCCAAGCAGGCCAACAGTTTTGTCCTAAACTGAATACTGCATGATATTCTTTTTTTATATCGGATAGATTCATGTGATTTATCTCATCCTTTTTTGTTAATATTTTATGTTGTGAAAAAATAGTGTGTGAATAAAGATAGACAAGCATATTTGCAAAGAATAAGCAGAAATATGTTACAATAGAAAAAAATCGAACGAGGTGGTTGTTACGATGCGATCGAAGCGAGAACAAGCCATTTTAGACAATATAAAAGAATGGGAATCGCAATTAGTTGAGCAAGAAGCGACTGATTTTCAAAAACTGTTTGATAAATGGGTACATACTACAATTGCGAAACTACCTGAGAAAAAACGAAAAGATTTCTTTACGAAAGCAGATGGATGGCTCTTTCATTTGCATGCATTGATTCAAAGTTCACAATCACAGTTAGATGCGCGTAATCGTATTTTAGGAACATCGAGATTATTTGATGAATCGATTGAGCAACTAGAGGATTTAAAAGCATTATCTATTGATCAATTAACATACATAGCAGAGCAGCAAACAGCACGCCATCGCCTATATTCATTCGTACAAGGCGGAGCAACGGGTGCTGGAGGTTTATTATTATTAACAGCTGATTTTCCGGTTATGATTGCGTTAAATGTGAAGGCTGTCCAACTTATTGCAACGTCATTTGGGCATGATGTGAACAAGCCTTATGAAATGATGCTTGCGTTAAAGGTCTTTCATGCGTCATTACTACCAGGAAGACTTCAGCAATACGCATGGTACAATTTACTGCAAGAGTTAGAGCAAGAAGATTCGTTCTTCTACGAAGGAGACGAAGCGGTGTTACAACCAGCTTCTACTGAAGTTGTGCTAAAACAAATTTTGAAAACATTTTCGATTTATGCTCTTCGTCGTAAATTATTCCAAGGTATTCCGGTAATTGGAATGGCAATCGGGTCTACAGTAAATTATCGTTTAACAAGAAACGTTACTGAATTTGCAAATAGATTTTATCAAGTACGCCACATAGTCGAGAAGGAAAAACGGGCATAAAAAAAGCGAGAGGCCGAAGCCTTTCGCTTTTTTAATTTGTTGCATGCTTTTTGGACATTGGAAGAGATACTGGCTGCTTTTCTTCTGCTTTTTCTGTTTTTGGATAATAAATTAAATCCAATGTTTTTGCCTGTACGGCAATCGAAAGAATAGTAAAAGCAATTTCTGTCCAATTTAAATAATATAATGAAAGCGCAAGAACAATCGCGTCAAAGACGAAGAAAATTTGCCCAATTGTAAAACGTGTTTTTTTACTTAATACAATTGTTAAAATATCGTCTCCACCGGTTGCACCGCCAAATCGCAATATAAAACCGAGTCCAATACCAGCTAACGCACCGCCAACTACTGCAGCTATAAATAAATTGTTTGATAAATCGACCGTAAATGGAGAATAATTTTCCATAAGAGAATAAAATACTCCGAATGAAATTGAACCTAAAAATGAATAGCCAACCATTTTTCTACCTAACAATGACGCACATAGTAAAATAATTGGGATATCCATCATTACAGTTGAGATAGATGGTGAAATATCATAAAAATTTTGGATGAATAGTGCGATACCTACAAAGCCACCTTCTGTTAAGTGGTTTTGGAAGTGAATGTGATATAGCGCTGCTGCTAAAATAAATGAACCGATTAAAACCATAAAAACTTCTTTAATAATTTGTCGACTTTGGATGTTCCTCATCGTTATTCCTTCTTTCCGTAGTTAGTAGTCCTTTTTGTGTTGTAAACTAACTACGAGCTCACATGTAGCTTCAGTTAGTTTACGAAAAAACTAACTACGCTATATGTCGCTGAAGAAATAACGAATAATCCTCTCGTCCATCAATTCTCCCTACTTTCGTTTTAGTTTAAGTCTTAAAACGACTAAACAAAACGTGGAGTAGGATTCTTCATTTAGCAATCCTGCTCTTCTTTGTTTTGTTTAGCTAGTAACAATTAAGCCCTAAACAAAACGCTATGTGTAAGAAGAGTCTTTTTTTTGCCAAATTATCCTTCGGGCAATCATAATTTCCCCACTCTCGTATTTTTTTCGCTAGACTAAAGTATCTGAGCTGGAAAATACGCTACGTGTATGATTCGTCAATACGATGCCACATGCTCCTTCGAGCGATCATGATATCAAAATCCCTTCCTTCAAGATTTATATTATTATATCATACTTTCAAAAAATGTATGCGGATGGAAACCGACAATAAACGGAGGAAATCTACAAAAATTGTTATGTTTAAATATTTTTGTAGAAAAGCCTAAGTTATTTTGGAGAATTGGAAAGTTTTTTAGTTTGTCCAATAAGTAAGAAAAGAAGAGTTTCTATTCAGTTGTATTTTTATCATCATTTTTATCTTTAAAAAACGCATCCCAGCTAATCACACTGAAAAAAGTTAACGCGATAATAACGAAAGCGCGCATAAGTGTAAGGCCTCCTTTTGTACATAGTATATGAATCGTTCACTTTGGAATGTGTCATTTTTTTACAAGTCTTAACTATTATGAGAGTATATTAATATAGATGGATGAAAGGGGAAGTGAGAATATGCTAAAAGACATGTTTAAAAGAAAAGAATTAACATGTGTTTCATGTCAGAAAAAGATTCAATATGAAGAAGAGCTCGTTGCTTTTGTAAAGTTACCGAAAGAGAGAAGTATATTAGTTGGCCCATTTGATGTGTGTTTGGCGAAGACAGCACAAGAGATATATTGTAAATCGTGTTACGACAAAAAAGCATGACCCAAAGTAATTGAGGGGCATGCTTTTTTTATTGGTGTGCTTTCCCCTCAGATACATTTTGAGTGAGTCGATACCAAAGCCAAAGGTCATTAATGATGGAAGCGAGATCGGCAATTTCTGAATTCAGTTTGCAAGAAATTTCGAAGTCTTCTTCGTTATTTAAATGATGCTGTTTTGTATTAATATAATGTTCGAGTTCTTTTATACGATCAGGAATCTTTCCGCGAACTTGTTCCCATTTTAATAAAATCGCATGTTGCATTTTTTCGGGGATATCTTCCCAGTCTTCTTGTAAATGCGGAATTTCAATTCCGAGATGTTCATCGTATAAGAAATACTTTTCCATAAGTTCACCCCCGATTTCCTGCTTATATTGTACAAAAAAACAGAAAGAAGTTCGACGAAATTGTTTGAAAAAATTTGAAAATGACTCTTGATACATTTTGTAAAAGGTGTTAAAGTGTGAATTATTATAAAAGAAAATGAATATTTATTCTTTAGGGGGATGCAAAATGGAGAAGAAAAAAGTTGTATTAGCATATTCCGGAGGTCTTGATACTTCCGTTGCAATTAAATGGTTACAAGAGAAGAATTATGATATTATCGCGCTTTGTTTAGACTTAGGGGAAGGTAAAGACTTAGCATTTGTAAAAGAAAAGGCACTTTCAGTAGGTGCAATTAAATCATATATGATTGATGTTCAAGAAGAATTTGCAAATGAATATGCATTGATGGCGATGCAAGCGCACACGTTATACGAAGGGAAATACCCTCTCGTTTCAGCGTTATCACGTCCGCTTATCGCGAAGAAATTAGTAGAGATTGCAGAACAAGAAGGCGCGACTGCAGTGGCACACGGATGTACAGGGAAAGGGAATGATCAAGTTCGTTTTGAAGTTTCTATTCAAGCATTAAATCCTTACTTAGAAGTGATTGCGCCTGTACGTGAATGGAAATGGTCACGTGAAGAAGAAATTGCATATGCAAAAGAAAACAATGTACCAATTCCGATTAATTTAGACAGCCCATTTTCAATCGATCAAAACTTATGGGGACGTAGCAATGAATGTGGCATTTTAGAAGATCCATGGGCAGCGCCGCCAGAAGATGCATATGAGATGACATTAGCATTAGAAGATACACCGAATAAACCAGAGTTTGTAGAAATTGGCTTTGAAGCAGGCGTACCGACCACTTTAAATGGTACTGCATACCCACTCTCAGAACTAATTAAAACGTTAAATGCACTTGCTGGAAAACATGGCGTTGGACGTATCGATCACGTAGAAAATCGTCTTGTCGGTATTAAATCGCGTGAAGTATATGAATGCCCAGCAGCGATGACATTAATTACGGCGCACAAGGAACTGGAAGATTTAACACTCGTAAAAGAAGTAGCACACTTTAAACCGATGATTGAGCAGAAAATAACAGAACTTATTTATAACGGTTTATGGTTCTCGCCTTTAAAACAAGCGCTGAATGCTTTCTTACAAGAAACGCAAAAGAATGTAACAGGCATGGTGCGTGTGAAATTATTTAAAGGCCATGCGATTGTAGAAGGACGTAAATCTGAGTACTCTTTATATGATGAAAAATTAGCAACGTATACTGCTCAGGATGAATTTAATCATGATGCAGCAGTTGGATTCATTTCATTATTCGGTTTACCGACGAAAGTATACAGCCAAGTGAATCAAAAGAAGGTGGAAGCGTGAGTAAACTTTGGGGCGGACGTTTTACAGAAGAAGCGGAAGCATGGGTTGAAGAGTTCGGAGCATCCATCTCCTTCGATCAACAATTAGTAAATCAAGATATAAACGGAAGTATTGCACACGTAACGATGCTAGCAAAGCAAGGCATCGTTACGAAAGAAGAAGCAGAGAAAATAAAGATAGGTCTTCAATATTTATTAGAAGAAGCGAAACAAAATAAATTGAATTTTTCGGTTGAAGCTGAAGACATTCATTTAAATATCGAAAAGATGTTAATTGAAAAAATCGGTGAAGTAGGCGGGAAACTTCATACTGGACGAAGTCGTAACGATCAAGTAGCGACTGATATGCATTTATATTTAAAAGAAAAAGTAGAACATATTATAAAAGCTACAAAACAATTGCAAACTGTTCTTGTTCATCAAGCAGAAAATAACATTGAAACAATTATGCCTGGCTATACGCATTTGCAGCGTGCCCAGCCGATTTCATTTGCGCATCATATTCTCGCTTATTTTTGGATGTTAGAGCGTGATGTGAATCGTTATGAAGATTCGTTAAAGCGTATTAACATGTCGCCATTAGGAGCAGGAGCGTTAGCTGGAACGACATTCCCGATTGACCGAGAATATAGTGCGGAGCTTCTTGGATTTAATGGAATGTATGAAAATAGTTTAGATGCAGTAAGCGATCGTGATTTCATACTGGAGTTCCTAAGTAACTCATCTATGCTTATGATGCACTTATCGCGCTTTTGCGAAGAACTTATTTTATGGAGTAGCCAAGAGTTTCAATTTATTGAAATGAGCGATCAATATGCAACGGGAAGCAGCATTATGCCGCAAAAGAAAAACCCGGATATGGCAGAACTTATTCGTGGTAAAACGGGCAGAGTGTACGGTAATTTATTTAGTTTACTTACAGTAATGAAAGGATTACCGCTCGCTTACAATAAAGACTTGCAAGAAGATAAAGAAGGAATGTTTGATACAGTAAAAACAGTAGAAGGATGCCTTCATATTATGGCAGGTATGCTAGAGACGATGACTGTAAACAAAGAAAAAATGGGGCAAGCTGTAACGCAAGATTTCTCTAACGCAACAGAAATTGCCGACTACTTAGCAAACAAAGGACTACCATTCCGTCAAGCTCATGAAATTGTTGGAAAGCTAGTGCTACACTGCACACAAAAAGGAATTTATTTAGTAGATGTACCACTTGCAACGTATAAAGAAATGAGCTCGTTATTTGAAGAAGATTTGTATGAAGTGCTGTCACCATATGCAGCTGTAAAGCGTCGTAACAGTGCTGGTGGGACTGGATTTGAGCAAATTGAAAAAGCTTTGGAGAAGGCGAAGGGATTGGTTGGAGAGTTTGTAGGAATTAAATGATTTATGAGATAGAAGGTAAGGTGCTTTTTATAGAAAGCACCTTACCTTTTTGTATTTAGATTTTTACAGGAGTATTTATCATTTCATAATCATAAAATGATGTTTCTCATGTATTGCTAATAGTTGAATAGATTGAATCAAATTAGGATAGTGAGCAATTGGATCTAAAAATACGATATGCCCTGCAATATTTTCTTCTATATTTTGAACGAGTTTTTTTATTTCATTTGTTTCACGTGTAAGTAATTCTTCTAATTCAGTTACATTCATAGAGCGATAGACTTTTTTTGAAGGGATTAAAATCCAAGGTGCTTTCATTCCTTTACCATGCTTTTCTTTATATTCGGCATAAATGTCATGTATGTCAGTTACAAATGGAGCATTTTTTCTTAGCTTTGCATAAGGGATAAGGATGAACGAGAATTTAATTGCTACTTTGAGCATTTTTGTAATTAAATATAAGTGATAAAAATGCTCCCCGATAGACCATTTTCTATTCTGCGGGCGATACCATAGTTGTTCTTGAGATAGTGAATGGAGATGAGGAAGGAACTCGTTCCTTTGTACATGTAATGTATGAAAATGCTTTGAGATATTTTCAGATTTCATATTTTGACACCCTCCACATTTTTTCTAATTATAGCATTTTTCGTGTGGATGTAAGTAGGCCTAGAGCAATTTGCTCTAGGCCTAAAATGTATTGATTAATCGTACTTATGTCGATCTTCCGTAATTCGAATATACTCAATATCCATCAAATCTCTAAGCAATGCACCGTTACTTAGTTCCACACCATGTTTCTCTTTAAAATGAGTACGAATCGTATCTAACATTTCGATTTCTTTCCCATTCACATCTAAAATAATACGTTCAGAATCATCCATGTTGCATCCTCCTTTTTTAAACATATATATTTTGTCCGTCTATTTCTAAAAAATGTATGTTAACGTAATGTTAGGAAATAAGAAAGGGATGGAAAATGAGACGTATTTATTTTATAGGTTTAATTTTGTACACATTAATTGTATTACACAGTGCATTCCCAAATATCTTTTCATTTGAGGATGTAGAAACAGTGCATATCGGGATATTTATCTTTATTCTATTTGTAGTAGACTGCTGTATTTCGATATGGCTTTCGAAAAGAAAACATGTACATGATAAAAAAGAGATAGAACGAAAAAAGAGAAAACGTTCATTTTGGATGACGACGTATTGTTTTTCTTTAGCGATTGCTGCTGCTTTTTTTAGTGAGAATATCCCATTAGAAAGATTAAATATTGGCTTTGGAGCGTTCGTATTTGCATACTATTTTTTCATGCATTTTCTTCCTTATATGAAAGAAAAGCGAGGAGAAGAGGAAGATCCGATTGTAGAAGAAGCGAGAGAACAAGAGCATAAGAGAATAGAAGAAGATATAAAGAAACTCGGGGAACAAAAATGGTATTTGAAATCTAAAATCATATATGTTCTTTGCTTTATTACGCCGCCAATTGGTTATTTGTATGTATTCTGCCTTCGTAAAAAAATGACAGAAGATGCAAGGCAATCTTATTTAACGGTAGCTACGATTATGATGGCACTGTGGTCTTTGAAGTTTCTTCCGCCTTATGTGCTGGCGATTACCGTTGTTGTTATAGCTTGTCTTGTATTTCTAGTAAAATATGTGAAATGAAAACCACCAAGCCCATCTGGACTTGGTGGTTTATTTATAAATTAAAGCTCACCTTGCTCCTCATCACCACGAACAACAAGGACATCGCATTTCGCATAGCGAATAATATGTTCAGAGACGCTACCAATTAGGAAACGCTCAACAGCATTTAAACCAGTTGCACCACACATAATTAAATCTACTTTATGATTTGGAGCGATTTCTTTTGAAATTTTTGATTTAGGATTACCAAACTCTAATACAGTTTCAATTTTTTCAAGGCCAGCTTCAAGCGCAGTTTTTTTGTAGTCTTCTAATAAGTCTTCTGCAAATAGATTTGCACGTTCAGCAATTGCACGGCTATAAGCTTCTACTGCTGAGTATGCTTTTACATCAACGATATGAGCAATAGTTAATGTTGCATTGTTGCGTTTTGCGACTTGAATTGCTTTTTTAAAGGCTTTTTCTGCTTCTTTAGAACCATCCACCGCGATTAAAATATTTGTATATGTATTATTCATAGTAAATTCCTCCCAATCATTTTTATTACCGTTTACAACTTTATTATAAAACAAATTTTGGTAATGTGCTTGTCGGAAACGTTACAGAATTTCGAAAACTCTGTTTTGATTCATTTTAGTTGTAATTGGTGCGAGAACTTGTTACATATGAACTATAGCAATTTAAAAGGAGGCAGTTTTGTGAGACATGCGCTCATTACAGCCGGTACGAAAGGTTTAGGAAAGCAAGTAACAGAAAAGTTATTGGCTAAAGGATATTCAGTAACAGTAACGTATCATAGCGATATCACGGCTATGGAAAAGATGAAAGAAACATATAAAAATATGGAAGAGCGTCTACAATTCGTGCAAGCGGATGTCACGAAAAAGGAAGATTTACATAAAATAGTAGAAGAAGCGATAAGCCGTTTTGGCAAAATTGATTTCTTAATTAATAATGCTGGTCCATATGTATTTGAACGAAAAAAGTTAGTCGATTATGAAGAAGATGAATGGAATGAAATGATTCAGGGTAATTTAACAGCGGTATTTCATTTGTTGAAACTTGTCGTTCCGGTTATGAGAAAACAGAACTTTGGCCGTATTATTAATTACGGATTTCAAGGGGCGGATAGCGCACCGGGATGGATTTATCGTTCAGCTTTTGCCGCAGCGAAAGTAGGACTTGTTTCATTAACGAAAACAGTTGCTTACGAAGAAGCTGAATATGGTATTACTGCAAACATGGTATGTCCTGGTGATATTATTGGTGAAATGAAAGAAGCGACGATTCAAGAAGCACGTCAGTTGAAAGAACATAACACACCAGTTGGTAGATCTGGAACAGGTGAAGATATTGCAAGAACAATTGCGTTTTTATGTGAGGACGATTCCGATATGATTACCGGTACAATTATTGAAGTGACTGGTGCAGTTGATGTTATTCATAGACATCGATAGAGAAAAATAAAGAGAAGTTTCGAATAATTGGACAGTTTATCCTTTATGCAAAGAGGTGCGGATAATACTGTCCTTTCATGTAAGATTAAATCTATCGGAAAACTTGTATTATTTTTTGTCAAATATTGAGATATTATGTTAAAATATAAGAGCGTAGAAAGCGCTTTAAAAAATGATTCAGGGGTCATTTCATAACTCAAGGGGGAACTAATCATGCGTATCGGTATTCCAACAGAAATTAAAAACAATGAAAATCGCGTGGCAATGACGCCAGCGGGAGCAGTACATTTAGTACAAAATGGTCATGAAGTTTTTGTTCAAAAAGGAGCAGGTTTAGGATCTGGCTTTACGGATGAAGAATACGTACAAGCTGGTGCGAAACTTGTTGAAACTGCTGAAGAAGCATGGAATCAAGATATGGTTATGAAGGTAAAAGAGCCAGTAGCAAGTGAATACGGCTATTTCCGTGAAGGTTTAATTTTATTCACATACTTACACTTAGCTCCAGAACCAGAATTAACGAAAGCATTAATCGATAACAAAGTTGCATCAATCGCATATGAAACAGTACAATTAGACAATCGTTCACTGCCATTACTTGCACCTATGAGTGAAGTAGCTGGTCGTATGGCTGCACAAATCGGTGCACAATTCCTTGAGAAAAACAAAGGTGGTAAAGGTATTTTACTTGCAGGCGTTCCAGGGGTAAAACGCGGCAAAGTAACAATTATCGGCGGTGGTCAAGCTGGTACAAACGCAGCTAAGATTGCAGTAGGTTTAGGTGCAGATGTAACAATCATTGACTTAAGTGCAGAACGTCTTCGTCAATTAGATGATATTTTCGGTAACCAAGTAAAAACATTAATGTCTAATCCATACAACATTGCAGAAGCTGTAAAAGAATCTGATCTTGTTATTGGTGCAGTATTAATTCCAGGGGCAAAAGCGCCAAAACTTGTAACAGAAGAAATGATTCAATCAATGGAGCCAGGTTCTGTCGTTGTAGATATCGCGATTGACCAAGGTGGTATTTTCGAAACAACTGACCGTATTACAACTCATGATAACCCAACTTACGAAAAACATGGCGTTGTTCATTATGCAGTTGCTAATATGCCAGGTGCGGTTCCACGTACATCAACTCTTGCATTAACAAACGTAACAGTACCATATGCAGTACAAATTGCGAACAAAGGCTACAAAGATGCTTGCTTAGGCAACACTGCATTATTAAAAGGTATTAACACATTAGATGGATATGTAACATTCGAAGCGGTTGCAGAAGCTCATGGCTTACAATATGCTGATGCGAAAGAGCTTCTTGAAAAAGCTCCTGCTTTATCATAATAGAAATACATTCGAGACCTTCCTTTATGAGGAGGGTCTTTTTTTATGGAGAAATAAAATGTGAATAATTGTTATTTATTGGTGTAAATCGATTTTTATTATGATAATTTAGAATTATATAACAAAAAGAAGGGATTCAATGGGGAGCAAAAAGAGGAAGAAAAAGCAAGCTAAAAGACAAAAGTATATAAAGAAAAAACAGGAACAGAATATACCTCTTTCAAAAAAAGTAGTCCTTATGATAGAAAAAACATTTCGATATATTTGTATGTTCTTGTATGTAATTTTTTGTGTGTTTTTATGTGGGATGGTTAAAAGTTTGGGGATAACCCCTAATGTTATTGAAGGTATTTTTGGCGTTATACTTGTTATGGTAGAAGGAATCTTATTCTTTATATTATTTGATAAAGTGTGGCCTAGTCATGAAAGTAAAAAAGATAGAAAAAGAAGCAAAAAATCTTCATCCGATTCAAGTTTATCAAGTGGATTCGGTGACTACAGTAGCAGTGATTGTAGTAGCTCAAGTGATGGCGGAGGAGATTGTGGAGGTGGTGGAGATTAAATTAGTTTTTTCAGAAGAACGATTAATGAAAGGGTGGGACGAAATATGGAGACTGTGAATTTATTAGAATTAACAAAAGACATTCAAGATCAACATAAAAACTTCGTCGTTTCAAATGTAAATAGTCATTGCCTACGAATTGCTGTATTTACTGGTGAATACGATTGGCACTATCATTCTAATTCGGATGAATTATTTATTGTACTAGAGGGAGAATTACTTATCGATTTTGAAGATGGAGAAACAGTGGTATTAAAGCCGAATGATTCTATCTTAATTCCAGCATGCACGATTCATAGAACGAGAGCATTAAAGAGAACGGTAAATCTTTGTTTTGAAAATATAGAGGCGGATACGATTAAAGTGGAGCAATTATGAAAAAATTATCTGTAGCCGAGTATAGAAAAATCCTTCCGATTTTAGAAAGCCATACAAAAACGACGACGTTTGCTTATGCGGTATGTGATCAAGTAATAGATGGTGAGGTTTTTGCAAACGAGAAATTAACAGCAGGACTAATTCGTACAGCTAACGGTATTTATTATGTATTTGGTCATACGGATGATCAAAATTATAAAGAAGATTTATTTTCTTTTATAAAAAAGGCTATTGAAAAAACAGAGAAGAGATTTACATTGTTCTCTTCGAGTGACGAGTGGGAAATGATGATAGAAGAGCGTTTTAGTCATGTACTTCGGAACATTCCGCGAATGAAATTTCAAAGCGTAACCTTTGAAGAGAGAAAACGAGATTGTAACAAAAATACATATGAAGTGAAGCGTATTGATAGAAGAGATATAGAACGAAGCAGTGAATTTACAGAGGAGTACTACAAAGAATATTGGGGATCAAAAGAAACGTTTTTAAACGGTGGTTTTGGATTTTGTATAGAACAAGGGGGAATGATTGTAGCGGAATGTGTTTCGATATTTAGTGGGAACGGATTTGCGGAGATTGATATTGTGACGCATAAAGCATATCAAGGGAAAGGATTAGCCCAAGCTGTTGCAACACGTTTTATTGAACATTGCATGCAAAATGATATTACACCGTGCTGGGATTGTAATGTAGATAATATTTCTTCTCAAAAATTAGCTAACAAATTAAGTTTTCATAATCCGATAGAATATAGTTTGTTTGTGCGTAAGAAAATGGGGGAATAAAAATGAATGTGGAATTAACGAGATTTAAAGTGAAGCCTGGTAAAAGTCATCGTGTAGATGAATGGATGCAGCTTCTGAATGACAATATGAAAGAAGTGCTTTTGACATTAAACGACGAAAAGATGTACGTTGAGACAATTTTCCGGGAAATAAGAGATGGAGAAGAGTACTTATATTGGTATTCTGTGCAAGGGGAAGGCGGGGCTCTTGTCGAAAATTCTCATCATGAAATTGATAAAAAGCATTTGGAATTTTGGTGTGAATGTATCGATGAGGAAATACCGTCTGTTGATATGAAAACAGAAGTTGTTATGATTCAAGATGTTGTGAAGAACGCGATGAAATAATAGAATAGTATGTCGGAGAGAAGCGCATCAAAATAGATGTGCTTTTTTATTTTGAAAAAAATTAAAGAAAAGCTGTATACATTTTACACTCTTAAACGTTGAGTATATAGAGAGGAGAGCTAGATGAGCCATGATACGTTTGAATCGTTATTAATAGAGAAGTCAAAAGCAGTGTTTGGATACTTAATTAAGATTGGAGCAAACCGAAAAGAAGCAGAAGATATTGTACAAGATACGTTGTATAAAGCTTTATTGCTTATGGAGGAAATACCGTTAGAGCATTTAACACCGTGGCTCTTTAGAGTTGCGATCAATCAGCATCGAGATTTATATCGAAAAGAAAAAAGACTAAATCCCATTGCGATTGAATCTGTTGTTCTTATTGGTCAAAAGTCATTAGATGAGTTGCTTTTAACAAGTGAACTACAAGGCGAGGTGCAAGAAATATTAGAGACGATGACGGAGGATTATCGTCATATTTTACTGTTGAAATATGAATATGAACTATCTTATAAGGAAATTGCCATTTTATTAAACATGAAAGAAGAAACAGTGAAAACAAGTTTGTACAGAGCAAGAAATCAATTTAAAAAATTGTACAGGAGGAGAAACGATGGGGCGGAAGGACTTTGATTTGAATATGGATGATAAGCAGATGAAGACTTTGATGAAGAAGGCAAAGAGGAAGCAGCTTTGGAGAAACCTAGTGATTTCAGTAGTTGTGACATTAATCTTGATTGTAGGTAGTATCAGTTTATTAATTTATTTTAATCAGAAGAGTAAGCGGGAAATGGATCAGAGGGTATATTTACGACAAAGTGTTCAAGGGCCTAATATTATTTTTAATGGACATACAAAACTAAGTATGGGAATAGCTAGTGGTACGATGCTGTACAGTTCCTATAAAAATATTCAAGGACAACCAGTTAAGTGGATTGATGAAATTTATGAGTATTCGATCTTTGGTTATGGTCAAATAAATTATAATGGAAATACAGGTTTAGAAGAAGAGAACATAAATAAACAATCAGAATTTGCGACAAGGCAAGATTATAATAGACAGACAATGCAAAGAGAAATGCGGTTTTATTTACCTTTTGCAGAGTATGTAAACTATGTGAATGATTTAGAGAGGATTAGTGAATTGCAGAATAAGGTTGCAGAGGTAGCACTATCTTTTGATAAGGCATATACAGCGGAGGAAGTAGTAAAAATGCTTCCTGAAGGAATACGACCTGTGTGGCTTTGGGTAGATACATATGATGAAACGAAAGCAGAGACATATACTGGACTAGCAGATCCTGAAACCGGAGCAGTTTTAAATGCAGAGGTATCGATGAATATTTTTGGTTTTAAGGGGAGTTATGCTGATAAGAAGGAAGATGAGTACGAGGATATTAAAGGAAACTCAGCGGGATTTCTTGGATCTATGAAATCTTTAAGTGAAAATAAAGGGGGATATCAAGAGTATTTTAGGACAAACTATGATGAAATAAAAAACACTGAACCGAAAGACTTACGAATATACGGTGTAGTCGTAACAGGTAAAACAGAGGATTTACAAAGTTTACAAGGAGCACCATATATTAAAGCGGCTGTTAGAGGTGTAACAGTTGAGAAATATTAATCACAGTCTATTAATGTGAATAATCAGAAAATTTATGTTATACTATATGAAAAGGAGGTTAATATGAGGCAAATACATGGAGCAATTTATATTTACATAACAATGTTTTTCGTGGCAATATCTTATGGATTAGGGCACGTGTATTCGCATCCTATACTAACTTTTTTAAGCGGAGCATGTATGGCGTTTGCGCTTCTTGTCCACCTTTTCTCAGTTTGGATCGTGAAATTTCAATTAAATATTAGTGAAATAGAAGAAGGCACTTTCTAAGTGGCCTTCTTTTTTTAATAATATTTTGGAAGCTCTTGTAGCAATTTTTCAACTTCACATTCGGTTTCTTCACATATAGAAAGCTTGCGCAGTCTGAAAAATAAGCTGCGTAAGAAAGATTTTATGTTCCCATATAGAAACTCGTACGATTCAATATGTAATGTTTGTTTTTTGACGGGTAATTGAGCTACTAATTCATGAAGGGCTAATAGGAGTACTTCTTCCTTTAAGCCATTTTGCAGCATTGCGACAATTGGATAAACAATACGTTCATCTTCTTCATATTTGTAATAGATGGAATGGACACAAACTTTGTTTAATAAAGTTTGTAATATTTCTTCGTAATGTAAAGTTTCCAGTTTAGGACTACGAACAAGCGCTTCAAATGTATCGGAAGCATGAGCGATACTATGTGCCCAGCCGTGGTCTTGCACATATCCCCGGAAATCATGTTCATTGTTCATATATAGAATCAATTGATCTTTTACATTTAAAATATCATTCTGTGATAAGAAATTATGATTTGTATCGGCATCAATAATGAGCGCAATTAATAATGTTGTAAATGCACGGGTAAATACCGCATCTTCGTCATTTGAATAAATCTTATACAATAAATATTTTTCACTGATGCTTTCTAATAGTAGTTTCTGTAATTGCGTGTGTGAAAGGTATTCCTTTTTGATGAGATGATAAAAAGTAGAGTAAATAAGTTTGTCTCTTAAATAGCTATCGGTAACACCGATGTGCTCAAGCATATTGGAACTTAAAGAATCAATGTTAATTGTGTTATCCAGTATGTAATTATTATTACGAATTTCTTCTAACTGTTGTTGTAACATATAAACCTCCTATTTTAGAAAATTCTGTATTTTAATAGTATAATAAGAGGAAGGAATAAACAATAAATAAGTGCTTTTGAATGGAGGTACATTATGAAGAGAGCATTATTCTTTTTCATTAGTATTTTCTTTTTAGGAAGTTGTTCGATTTCGTATGTTACTTTTTCTAGTGAGAGCAAGAATTGGACGGGGCAATATAAAGGGTATATTAAGGATGACAGTGAAGATGGAATGTTTACATTTCAGTATAAGGGCGGAGATGGAAATACAGAATTTAAAAATTTAGAGATTACTATTAATGGAACCTTTAGTGCGATGACACAAACGTCAGAAAGTCATAGGGGAGCAAGGGTTGAAATGAAATCTTCTTGTGTAAGTTGCGCGCCTCTATCTAAAGATGAACCGATAGAGATTGTGATTAAATGGGATGATAAGTATGAGGAGAAGATGGTTTTAAAGCCGAAATAGCGTAGAGTGAGGAGTTGCGAATGGATAGGCATATGAAATTTTCTATGTTCATGTTTTTAGGTGTAGTTCTAATCATATTAGCAGCGTGTACTACAAAATCAGTAGAGCAAGTAGCGGTAAAAGATGTACCTAAAGAGGGGTATATCATATTAAGAAATGACACAGTGTTTTTGGCCGATGATAAAACGTTTGAAACAAAAGTAGAGTTACAAAATTATATAGAACAACAAATGAATGAAGAACATCTATCACATACGGTTTTAAGTTTTAAGGATAAAAGCGCATATAATCAATTAAAAACAGGGTATAAAATAAAAGTATGGTCTTCTCAAACGCTTAAGAGTTATCCAGCGAAAATGATAGTAGAGAAATTCGAAATAGTAGAGAAATAAGAAGGCAGCAATTAAGCTGCCTTTTTATTATTTCACAAATTGTAATTCTTTCGGGAATTTCGTTAAAATTTCTGATCCGTCTTTTGTGATGTAAATATCATCTTCAATACGAACGCCACCTACGTTTGGTACGTAAATACCTGGCTCGATTGTGAAGACCATACCTTCTTTTAATGGAGATTCGTTGCCAGCTTTTACATCTGGATATTCATGTACGCTAATTCCAAGTCCGTGACCAAGGCGGTGCGGGAAGAAGTCGCCGTAACCTGCATCTGCGATAACAGAACGAGCAGCGTTGTCAATTGCGCCAAGTGTAACACCTGGTTTACATGCTTCAACTGCTTGTAGTTGTCCAGCAAGTACAGTGTTGTAAATACGAGTTTGTTCTTCAGAAATCTCGCCGAATGCTACTGTACGTGTAATGTCAGAGCAATAACCGTCAATGATTACGCCTAAATCAAATAGTACGAAATCGCCGCGTTTCATTTTGTTTGCACCTGGAATACCGTGTGGAAGAGCAGAGTTTGCACCAGCTAATACCATCGTATCAAATGACATTTTATGTATGCCTTTTGTTTTTAATTCGTGTTCAATAATTGCTAATACTTCTAGTTCGCTACGATCTTCTTTAATTGCATTTACACCAACTTCAACAGCATAGTCTGCCATTTTAGCTGCTTCGCGTAAAATAGAAAGTTCTTTTTCGTCTTTAATTAAACGAAGTTCACGAACTTTTTCCTCAGCTGATTTGAAAGCTGCATTTGGGAATAGTTTTGTTAATTCTTCGTAGCGCTCTACGTTTAAATGTTCTTTTTCAATTGCAACTGCATTTGCATTAATACCGCGGTCTTTAATTGCTTTTGCAATCATATCCCATGGTCTGTCAGTATCAGTAAACCCGATAATTTCATGTGCCCAGCCAGCGTTACGTGCTTGGCCTTCTTCCATTTTAGGGCAAATTAAAATAGGTTCTTTTTCTTGGAATACAAACATACCAAGAAGTCTTTCGTGTGGTTCACAGTGGAAGTTTGTCATGTAGAAAACGTTTGGTGTAGAAGTTAAGAACGCAGCTTCTACGTTTTTTTCTTTTAGCCATTGCATTAAATTTTCTAATCTAGCATTCATCGATTGGCACCCCCGAGATATTTAATTACAAATATAACTTTAACTCGGAAGAAAGCGTTATGACAAGTAAATCGATGTTAGAAAAGACAGGGAATTGAAAAATCATGTAGAATAAAAAGTGAGAATGTAATAAGGGGAGGAATGTAATATGAAAGTATCTTATCATGGGCATTCAGTTGTAAAGATTGAAACGAATGGAAAAGTAATTTTAATTGATCCGTTTTTAACAGGAAATCCGAAAACAGATTTAAAGGCTGAAGATGTAAAAGTAGATGCGATTCTTTTATCGCATGGACATGGTGATCATGTTGGAGATACAGTAGAGCTTGCGAAGAAAAATAATGCAGTTGTAGTGGCACCATTTGAACTAGCGACATTTTTAAGTTGGGAAGGTGTAAAAACACATCCGATGCATATTGGTGGTTCACATGAATTTGACTTCGGAAAAGTGAAGTTTACACAAGCATTCCACGGCTCTAGTTATATTGATGAAGAAAATAAGACGATTACATATACAGGTATGCCAGCAGGTATTTTATTTACAGCAGAAGAGAAAACTGTGTACCATGCAGGGGATACCGCTCTATTCTCTGATATGAAATTAATTGGGGAACTAAATAACATTGATGTAGCATTTTTACCAATTGGTGATAATTTCACAATGGGACCAGAAGATGCTGTTTTAGCAGCAGAATGGGTTCAAGCGAAAACGGTTGTACCGATGCATTACAATACGTTCCCGGTTATTGAACAAGATCCATATCAATTTGTAGAAAAGCTACAAAATTGTACAGGGAAAGTATTAGAAGCTGGAGAAAGTATTACACTATAGAAAAGAAACCCTTCATTTGAAAAGACAAGTGAAGGGTTTTTTACGTGTGTAGGACAGCTTTTAAAGGTTGTACTTGTTTTGATGATTCTTTTCTTTTTGGAAGTGGCTGTTCAGGTGTTTCATTCAATTCCATTGCAACTTTTTTCCCGTCTACGAAAGCTAAAAATACAGCACCTACAACTTCTAATAATTTTTTCATCATGTATCCGCTCCTTTGTTTCATTTCTTGTCTTCATTGTATATGGAAGTGGCTGGACAAACTATTGAACGAGATGACAATACCATTACATTGTTGTAATGGAAGCAGTGGTGTAATGTAAGGCGTATTTTGTTATAAAAAAAATAGTACAGATATACAAAGAGAGAGTGTAACAGTTTTGAAAATATAGTATACTGAAAATACAACACATGAAGAATTTAGGGAAAAGAAAGTATGGTGAAACCATTTGGCTACCAAGCATAACCAAATTTTAGAACATATTAATAGCCTGCCAGTAGGGCATAAAATTTCTGTAAGGCAAATTGCAAAAGATTTGAGTGTAAGTGAAGGTACAGCTTATCGTGCAATTAAAGATGCAGAAAATAAAGGGTATGTTAGTACGATTGAACGTGTCGGAACAATTCGAATTGAACAAAAGAAGAAAGAAAATATTGAAAAGCTGACATATGCAGAAGTCGTTAACATTGTCGATGGTCAAGTACTTGGAGGCAGAGAAGGACTACATAAAACGTTAAATAAATTCGTAATCGGAGCAATGAAATTAGAAGCGATGATGCGCTATACAGAAGCTGGAAACTTACTTATTGTCGGTAATCGTACGAACGCACATCAATTAGCGTTAGAAACCGGAGCTGCGGTGTTAATTACGGGCGGATTTGATACGGAAGATCATGTGAAGAAATTAGCAGATGAATTAAAATTGCCGATTATTTCAAGTAGTTACGATACATTTACAGTTGCAACATTAATTAACCGTGCGATTTACGATCAGCTTATTAAGAAAGAAATTGTACTCGTTGAAGATATTTTAACGCCAATTGAAGAAACGTTATATTTAAAGCCAGATGATACAGTGCAGCAATGGCATGCGTATAACGAAGAGACGATGCACGGAAGATATCCGATTGTTGATGAAAATAAAAAGGTATTAGGTATTGTAACTTCAAAAGATATGATCGGTGTAGCGAAAGAAACACCAATTGATAAAGTGATGACAAAGCATCCGATTACGGTAAATGGAAAAATGTCTGTCGCAGCTGCGGCGCGTATGATGGTATGGGAAGGTATTGAGTTACTTCCTGTTGTTGATGAAGGAAATAAGTTGCAAGGTATTATTAGCCGTCAAGATGTACTTCAGGCGTTGCAAATGATTCAGCGTCAACCGCAAGTCGGCGAAACAATCGATGATATTGTAACAAATCAATTCATGACGCCGAAAGAAGCGAAAAATGAGCATCTATATCAATTTTCAGTGACACCGCAAATGACGAATTCAATCGGAACGCTATCTTACGGTGTATTCGCAACGATTGTGACGGAAGCAACAAATCGCGTTATTCGTGCGCAAAAGAAGAGTGATTTAATTGTTGAGAACTTAACAATTTATTTCGTAAAACCAGTTCAAATTGACAATGTTGTATCCGTTCATCCGAAAGTATTAGAAATTGGACGTAAATTTGGTAAGGTTGATGTAGAAGTACATCATGAAGGTAATGTTGTTGGAAAAGCATTGCTTATGGTGCAATTGATCGATAAATAAAAAGATGGAGCAAGCCGCTTTGGTTTGTTCCATTTTTTTTAGAACGCTACAATAGGGAGTTTGTAAATTTAGTTTGCAATCGAATCTATATTCATAAGTATGGGCACGCAATCGTTTGAAGATGCTTGAACAATAATTGTGGAGGTGTCGAATGGGAGTAATAATTCTCTTTTTAGGGGTAGTATTTGCAATAACTTTTCATGTGTTAACACATCGAAGAATGGATACAAAGAAAAAGAAATTGTATGTAGTAAGTTTGATTTTCGCTATTGTTTGTTCCTTTATCTCTACAGCTGGAGAAAATAAGGGCGATTTTCTATACTTTGGTGTACCAGCTGAAACATTTGTTTATTATGGCGGATGGGAAATTTCGTTTCATCCATTAGGCTTTTTCTTTAACTTTATTTTGTTTTATTTTGTTTTGAATTTATTATTTAAGCTACGTAAGGGCTCGGGTAGAGAAGTAAAAAAATAGCAGGATATGTATCGGTGCGGATAGAAAATTGGTGATTACTCGATAAGAAAGTTTAAGCTATTAATTATTACTATGCTTTACTATACGAACTAGGGGGATAGGAATGGATTTTCACACTAGACAATGGTTATGTAAGCAATATGATTTAAATAGTTTTACGAAAGTTTCATTATTGCATGGGGGAGAAAATCAAACATATATATTTGAATC
Source organism: Bacillus cereus group sp. BfR-BA-01381 (assembly GCF_022663555.1). NCBI lineage: Bacteria > Bacillati > Bacillota > Bacilli > Caryophanales > Bacillaceae > Bacillus > Bacillus cereus group sp. BfR-BA-01381. The sequence goes on along the minus strand of NZ_JAKUFR010000011.1, from coordinate 43,529 downwards.
GGACAAAAATAAATTTGTAGTGAGGCAGTATAGAGAAGGTCGTTATACAGCCGAGCAAATAGAAGCTGAAATACATTGGTTAATAGCGATACAAAAACAAATGTTAGTACCAGAAGTAGTTGTAAATAAAGATGGTGACTGGGTCACACCTGTTATGAAAGATGAGGGAAGTATCCAGTATTTTGTTGTCTTTAGGTTTATAAATGGAAGTGAAATTATAGAACCAAAGGATAAAGATTATGAAAAACTTGGATCATTCATGCGCATGTTTCATGAAAAAACAAATGGAGTACTTAAAAGTGTGCCGCAAACTTGGAGAGGTTATGAAAGACCTATATATAGCGAGAAAAAGATGAATCATGAGCCTTTACAATATTTATTAAATACTTCTTTTTTATCTTATGAGGATAAAAATAAATGCTTGAGAATTGCAGAAAGAATACAAGAACTTACAAACTCAATTCAATTGGGAGAAAAACAATTTGTTCACGGAGATATGCATTTTGGAAATATTCTTGTAGACAAAGAGGATTGGTATTTACTCGATTTTGATGAATGTGGATTTGGGTATAAAGAGTTTGATATTGGTGTTCCGAGATTGCATTTAATTGCTTCGGGACAGTTAGAAGATGCATGGGGGAATTTTATGATGGGATATGGGGAACATATTTCAGAACTAGCCATTCGACTTGGAACTGCTTCAAGAATCTTTTATATGGCTGGAAAAATACCATTAAGGCTTGATATTGAACCTATTAGAAAAGATCCTGGCGCTTTTATTCGGCGATATGTTCAGTATGCTGAAAAAGAGTTATGTGGAGAAACAGTTATATAAAGAAAAGACAGAATAGTAATTCATTTAGGTTGTATATTATGTTATGATTATATTGTAAGAAAATGGATTTTAGGAAGGTGGTATGCATTATGTCATCAACAGTACTCTTTTTTGGTAGTATCGCACTATTTTACTTTCTTATAATGATACCGATTCAATATTTATACTTACAAGGTTTACATGAAAAAAAGAAAAAAACAGGATTATCTCAGCGAGAGCTATATGAAAAAATGTCTTTTGGGGAAGAACAATTACACCTTCATGTGCAAGGCAACCCATTTAATATCCCTTCTGCGTTTGTCGCATATATGATTTTAAAAGTTAGAGGACGTAAAAAAGCATCACAATGTTGATGCTTTTTTACGTTGTTTCATAGACTTCGGCTTCTTCAACTGCTAATGGTAAGAAATGTTTATATTGGCGAAATCCATTAAATACACTTGCACTACCAAATAGAACAAATAAAACACCAACGATAATACGAGCGGTTGAAAGTTCTAAAAAGAATTGGTTTATCCCGAAGAATAAGACGAATGAACCGAGTGCCATTGCGGATTTTCCTGAGAGCCAACCTTTCTCCATTGGGCGGTTTGTACGAAAGTATTTTGTTTTGTAGAAGAGATACAACATAAATGAGACGATAATACAGAAGACTAATACTGGCATCATGCACACTCCCATCGTTTTATGAAAAATAATAGTGGAGAAAAAATATCTAAACTTTCTAACTTTTATTATAAAGCAATTGTTCGCATGTATGAAATACTTTCCGTTATAATGGAGGATAAAGTGAGACTTTCATTAGTGTGGGGATGTTTCCGCGCGCTAATGATTAGCCTACATTCATTGTTTTTTTACTGCACGTTGAAGTGAAGAAGTTGAATAAAAAGGAGATTATACATATGCATGAGCAAATTTTAGGAGCAATTAAAGAGTTTGATACAATTATTATTCATCGTCATGTGCGTCCGGATCCAGATGCGTTAGGTTCACAAGGCGGCCTTAGTACAATTCTACAAGAATCGTTTCCAGAGAAAAATATTTATACAGTTGGGTACAATGAACCGTCATTAGCATATTTACGAGTAATGGATGATATTGAAGATAGTGTATACGAAAATGCGCTTGTTATCGTTTGTGATACAGCAAATCAAGAACGTGTTGACGATCAACGCTATACAAAAGGGAAGATGTTAATCAAAATTGATCATCATCCAAATGAAGATCCATACGGAGACATTACGTGGGTAGATACGACAGCAAGTTCTACAAGCGAAATGATTTATGAGTTTTATAATTATGGAAAAGATAAAGGATTACAAATAACAAAAGAAGCAGCTCGTCTTATTTTAGCAGGTATTGTTGGGGATACAGGTCGTTTCTTATTCCCGAATACAACAGCGAAAACACTTCGTTACGTAAGTGAGCTTGTTGATATGGATGTGAAATTCACAGATTTATACAATGAAATGTATAAAACAAAAGAAAAAATTGCTCGTTTAAACGGTTATATTTTACAAAACTTTACGATGGTAGAAGAAGGAGCAGCTTACATTAAATTAACGAAAGAAGTATTAGAAAAGTTTGATGTACTTCCTTCTGAGGCGTCTGGTGTTGTTGGAGCACTTGGTAATATTGATGGATTAAAGGCATGGGTTCTATTTTTAGAGGAAGACGATGTGATTCGTGTTCGCCTTCGTTCAAAAGGACCAGTTATAAATAAATTAGCAATGCAATATAACGGTGGAGGACATCCGATGGCTTCTGGTGCAAAAGCATCTTCTTGGGAAGATGCGGATCGTCTATTTGCTGATTTACGTGAGATTTGTAAATAAGAAATTATATGTTAGAACGAAAAGAAGGAGTGGCGCTAAAGCCCTCCTTCTTTATCCCGCTTTAATGGGCAGTAAGACCCCCACCTCAAATTTCAGCGAAAGCAAAGAAGTTAGGTGGGGATCAACTGCCCATAAAAGCCCGATTGGTTCAACTAATAATCAGTGGGGGATGAAGAAAACCCCCACTGATTAAAGTTTCACTTTATTTTTCTTTCTCTATCGTAATGCTAATTTCAAGCACGGTATCAAAAGATATTGTATCGACTTTAAAACGGTATAGCCGATCGTAATGTTTGTACGTCTTGTTTTCGATTACTTTTTTGAGTAGGTCTTTATTTTTTGCGATACTTTGTATGTTTTTCGTTAAAAGATGCTGGAGGTCATTATGGATAGATGTAGTCATATTTTCGAGTGTAAGATTGTCTAAATCGTATTTTTCTCGATTTATAAGTTTTATTTTAATCTCTTGAATGGTTAAGAGCCGTTTATTTTCAGTATTCAATTTTTCTTGATCTTCGAGAAGGACGTGGAGCTTTGCTTCTTGTTTTTCTATAATTTCTCTTTGTTCTGCTATTTTACTAGCTTGTTCTTCTTGAAAAACACCGTATATGTACAAAAAAATAAACCAGCTCAACACGCCTCCAACAGCAGCGCCAGCTAAAACTAAATACCATCTTTTCGCTGTATTGGCACTTGGTACTCTCATACATGCTCCTGCGTTAGCCATTTAATAATAATAAGACCAGTTTGCATACCACCTGTTGCGAAAAAAATAAGGAGAATTTGTTTTACGATATCTTTCATATCCCCGCCAAAGAAACTTCTTTCAAAACTATAAAAAGTATCAAATGTTCCGCCAATCGCTGCAACGAGTGCCCAAATTCTTAAATTTTGGGCGAATTGATTAATGTAAGTGAGAGTTGGTTTTCCGATAAGAAATGCACCAAATCCACCAATTAATGAACCACCAAGTATAACCCCAAAGGCAATAAAATAACTAATAATAAGCAGAGAGAAAAAAGTATGTTCTCTTACATCCATCGTCATTCCCCTTTCTTCTTCATATATATGGACAAAGTATAAGAAGTATGTTTTGATTTCCTCTTTCCTCTTCACCTATAATAAAAGTAGTCAAATAGGTAAAGAGAGGGTACAACAGTGAAGTTTGTGCATTTACAATGTCAAACCGTTTTTAGTTTATTAAAAAGTGCTTGTAAAATTGATGAACTTGTAGTTAGGGCGAAAGAGCTCGGTTATTCATCACTTGCTATTACGGATGAAAATGTTATGTATGGCGTTATTCCGTTTTATAAAGCATGTAAGAAACATGGTATACATCCTATTATCGGCTTAACAGCTTCTATTTTTAGTGAAGAAGAAGAAAAGTCTTATCCGCTTGTCTTACTGGCTGAAAATGAAATAGGTTATCAAAATTTATTAAAGATCTCTAGTAGCATTATGACGAAGTCAAAAGAAGGTATTCCTAAGAAATGGCTTGCACATTATGCGAAAGGATTAATTGCTATTTCACCAGGTAAAGATGGGGAAATCGAACAATTATTATTAGAAGACAAAGAGAGTCAAGCTGAAGAAGTAGCTCGTATGTATCAAAATATGTTCGGCAATTTTTATATGAGTTTACAGCATCATGCGATTCAAGATGAACTGCTTCTACAAGAGAAATTACCTGTATTTATAAGTAGGATAAATATTCCAGTCGTCGCAACAAACGATGTACGCTACATCAATCAAAGTGACGCACTTGTTCATGAATGCTTATTATCTGTTGAAAGTGGAACGAAAATGACGGATCCAGATAGGCCGAGGCTGAAAACAGATCAATATTATTTAAAATCATCAGATGAAATGGAAGCACTATTTTCTCACGTAGAAGAAGCGATTTATAACACAGTAGAAATTGCAGAACGTTGCAGAGTAGAAATACCGTTTCATGTAAATCAATTACCGAAATTTCCTGTTCCATCTAACGAAACGAATGATATGTATTTACGCCGCGTTTGTGAAGAAGGATTGCAGAAACGTTATGGTACGCCGAAAGAAGTACATATAAAGCGTTTGAATCATGAATTAAACGTGATTTCTAGCATGGGGTTTAGTGATTATTTCCTCATTGTCTGGGATTTTATGAAGTACGCGCATGAAAATCATATTTTAACAGGACCAGGTCGTGGATCAGCGGCTGGCTCACTCGTTTCTTACGTATTAGAAATTACAGATATTGATCCAATTGAATACGATCTATTATTTGAAAGGTTTTTAAACCCCGAACGTGTGACACTTCCAGATATTGATATTGATTTTCCGGATATAAGACGTGATGAGATGATTCGATATGTGAAGGATAAATATGGTCAGCTTCGTGTTGCTCAAATTGTAACGTTCGGGACGCTGGCAGCGAAAGCGGCAATTAGAGATATTGCGCGTGTAATGGGGCTTCCGCCACGAGATATCGACATATTTTCAAAACTTATCCCATCAAAGCTTGGTATAACGTTAAAAGATGCATATGAGGAATCGCAATCACTCCGGGAGTTTATACAAGGAAACCTTTTGCATGAGCGTGTTTTTGAAATTGCAAAACGTGTAGAAGGCTTACCACGTCATACGTCTATTCATGCAGCTGGCGTTATTATGAGCCAAGAGCCATTAACCGGAAGTGTTGCAATTCAAGAAGGGCATAACGATGTATATGTTACGCAATACCCCGCTGATGCATTAGAAGAACTTGGGTTGCTCAAGATGGACTTTTTAGGATTACGTAATTTAACGTTACTTGAAAATATTATAAAGTTTATCGTGCAAAAAACAGGAAAAGAAATCGATATAAGAAATTTACCACTTCAAGATGAAAAGACATTCCAATTGTTAGGTAGAGGGGATACAACAGGTGTATTCCAGCTTGAATCAGGTGGTATGCGAAATGTACTTCGCGGGTTAAAGCCGAATGAATTTGAAGATATTGTTGCTGTTAACTCGTTATATAGACCAGGACCGATGGAGCAAATTCCAACCTTTATTGAATCAAAGCACGGAAAAAGAAAAATTGAATATTTACATCCGGACTTAAAACCGATTTTAGAAAGAACATACGGTGTAATTGTATATCAAGAACAAATTATGCAAATTGCGTCGAAGTTGGCGGGCTTCTCGCTCGGAGAAGCAGATTTATTACGTCGTGCAGTGAGTAAAAAAAATCGTGATATTTTAGATCAGGAACGTAAGCATTTTGTGCAAGGTTGTTTACAAAATGGTTATGACGAGACATCGGCAGAGAAAATTTATGATTTAATTGTAAGATTTGCAAATTACGGTTTTAACCGAAGTCATGCTGTAGCCTACAGTATGATTGGATATCAACTTGCCTACTTAAAAGCGAATTATACGCTGGAATTTATGACGGCACTATTGTCGAGTGCAATTGGAAATGAAGATAAGATTGTGCAGTATATACGAGAAACGAAGCGAAAAGGTTTTCATGTTTTGCCGCCTTCTCTTCAGAGAAGTGGTTACAATTTCCAAATAGAAGGAAATGCGATACGTTACAGCTTACTTTCCATTCGAAACATCGGAATGGCTACAGTGACAGCATTAATCGAAGAACGAGAGAAAAAAATGTTTGAAGATTTATTTGAATTTTGTCTGCGCATGCCATCAAAGTTTGTAACAGAGCGAAATTTAGAGGCGTTCGTCTGGTCTGGATGTTTTGACGATTTTGGTGTTTCGAGAACGAATTTATGGAAAAGTCTTAAAGGAGCCTTAGAGTATGCCAATCTTGCACGTGATTTAGGAGATGCTGTTCCAAAATCAAAATACGTACAAGGAGAAGAGCTCTCTTTTATTGAACAGTTAAATAAAGAGAAGGAAGTACTAGGTTTTTATTTATCAAGCTATCCGACAGCGCAGTATGTGAAGTTAGCGAAAGAATTAGAAATTCCATCTCTCGCTCAGGCGATGCGACATAAGAAAAAAGTACAAAGAGCTATCGTGTACATAACAAGCGTGAGAGTGATTCGTACGAAAAGGTTGCAAAAGATGGCATTTATTACATTTTGTGATCAAAATGATGAAATGGAAGCAGTTCTTTTCCCCGAAACGTATATACATTTCTCAGATAAGTTACAAGAAGGAGCAATTGTTTTAGTTGACGGCATGATTGAGCTTAGAAATCATAAGCTGCAATGGATTGTAAATGGACTATATCCGTTAGAAGAAATGGATGTGTATGAGGAAAAAAAAGATGCGTCTGTTTACGTGAAATTGCCGTCTCAATATGAGAAAAAGCTTTTAAATCAGGTTACTAAAATATTGTTTGACTATTCGGGTTTTGCGAAAGTACTAATTTATTATGAAAAGGAACATAAAATGGTACAATTATCTCGAAGTTTATCGATTCATCCAAGTGAAGAATGTTTAGGAGCACTTCGTGAAATTGTCGGGGAAGAAAATGTGGTTGTGAAAATATAATGGACAATTTCCCTACACTTCGATTATTATAGTAGTAGTGTTCGTGGTCAGACCACTTGGAGAAATTGATATCAGCAAGAATAATTTGAGGAGAGTGGATAGTTTGTCAACACTTCGTGAAGAAGCACTTCACATGCATAAAGTGCATCAAGGAAAATTAGAAACTGTATCAAAAGTAAAAGTAGAAAATGCAAAAGATTTAAGTCTTGCATATTCTCCAGGGGTTGCAGAACCTTGTAAAGAAATTTATGACGATAAAAGTAAGGTATATGAATATACGATGAAGGGAAATATGGTAGCAGTTGTGACTGATGGAACGGCTGTACTTGGTCTTGGTAACATCGGACCTGAAGCATCTCTTCCAGTAATGGAAGGTAAAGCTGTATTATTCAAGAGCTTTGCTGGTGTAGATGCATTCCCAATTGCCTTAAATACAAACGATGTAGATAAAATTGTTGAAACTGTAAAATTAATGGAGCCAACTTTTGGCGGCGTTAACTTAGAGGATATCGCAGCACCAAACTGCTTCATTATTGAAGAACGTTTGAAAAAAGAAACAAATATTCCTATCTTCCATGATGATCAACACGGAACAGCTATCGTAACAGTAGCAGGTCTTGTGAACGCGCTAAAATTAGTTGGAAAGAAAATGTCTGACATTAAAGTTGTCGCAAATGGCGCAGGTGCAGCAGGTATTGCAATTATTAAACTTTTATATCGCTATGGCGTACGCGACATTATTATGTGTGACCGTAAAGGCGCGATCTATGAAGGTCGTCCTACAGGTATGAATCCGGTGAAGGATGAAGTGGCAAAATATACAAATAAGAATCGTATTGAAGGTTCTTTAGCTGATGTTGTACAAGGTGCGGACGTATTCATTGGTGTATCTGCAGAAGGTGCATTAACAGAAGAGATGGTTCGTACAATGAATGACGATGCGATTATTTTTGCAATGGCGAATCCAGTTCCAGAAATTATGCCAGAATTGGCAAAAGCAGCGGGCGCAGCTGTTGTTGGAACAGGTCGTTCTGACTTCGCAAACCAAGTAAATAATGTACTAGCGTTCCCTGGTATTTTCCGCGGTGCACTTGACGTACATGCGACACAAATTAACGAAGAAATGAAGATGGCAGCTGTACAAGCTATTGCTGAGCTTGTAGCAGAAGATGAGTTAAATGCAGACTATATCATTCCAGCACCGTTTGACGCGCGTGTAGCGCCTCAAGTAGCAGCTTACGTTGCGAAAGCTGCAATGGAGACAGGAGTAGCTCGCCGTCAAGTAGATCCAAATGAAGTTGCTGAGAAAACAAAACAATTAGCGCTGATTGGTAAAGAATAAGCGAGGAATTTCCATTGACATCATCAAATACAAAAGTATATCTCGAAATTGTAAAAAAAATCCGTTCCATTATGGAAGAGGATGGATTGGTAGCAGGGGATCGTTTGCCGTCTGAGCGTGAGTTAAGTTCACGTTTAAACGTAGGACGTTCCTCTGTAAGAGAAGCGTTGCGGGCTTTAGAACTTGTAGGATTAATTGAAACGAGACGTGGTGAAGGGACGTTTATTCGAAACTTTTACGATAACGGTCTTGTACAATTGATTGCTCCGTTCTTGCTGCAAGATGAGAAAACAATTCGTGATTTATTACAAACAAAACGATTGCTTGAGAAAGATATGATTCGAATTGTATGTAATTTACCGAAAGAAACGTTTTCTAAAGTGCTAAGTAAATTACATCAAGTGCTTGAAGGAAATGAAAACTCAGTTCCAATGCTTCACCAAACGTTCTTTAAAACACTTATTGAACAAGTCGATAATTATTTACTATATCGCATTTGGATGATCGTAAATGATTACGTATCAACTCTTTCTTGTAAAGTTTCAGGAGATTCTATTGATATGTATAGAAAGCTTTACGCTATTTTGGAAGAAAAACAAGAAAATGATGCACTAAAAATTTACGATGAATTAGTAGAGAATATACAGTTTCACTCGTAATGTATAAAATTTGTCGAAATGACCATGACACGTTATGACAAACATTCTATCGCGTAGCGGTTAAAGTTAAACGTAAAGAGTGAGGTTATTAGACAGATTGAGAAGATAAGGCTAACATCAAACTTTGGTGTTAGCCCAATTTTCTTCTTACGCTAACCTTAGCTCTCAACGAAGGGGGTCAAATTGTGCTAAGAGATTTATTCGTGAAAAAGAAAAAGTACGCTGCAATACCTTCAGAACAAGTACGAAAAGATGTGCCAGACGGCGTTATGACAAAATGTCCGAAATGTAAAAAAATCATGTATACGAAAGAGCTTCTAAAAAATTTAAAAGTATGTGTGAATTGTGGATATCATCACCCTATGAATGCATGGGAACGTCTTGATAGTATATTGGACGAAGGGTCATTCCGTGAGTATGACAAAGAAATGGTTTCATTAAATCCACTCGAGTTTCCAGGATATGAAGAGAAACTAGAGAGCGATCGTAAAAAGACTGAATTGAACGAAGCGGTTGTAACTGGTGAAGGAACAATTGATGACATGCTTGTTGTTGTTGCAGTAATGGATTCTCGTTTTCGAATGGGGAGCATGGGCTCTGTTGTAGGAGAAAAAATTGCCCGTGCAGTTGAAAAGGCGTACGACTTACAAGTTCCATTTATTATCTTTACTGCTTCGGGTGGTGCCCGTATGCAAGAAGGGATATTAAGTTTAATGCAAATGGCAAAAACAAGCGTAGCTTTGAAAAAGCATAGTAATGCAGGAGGATTATTTATTTCTGTTATGACTCACCCAACGACGGGCGGGGTTTCAGCGAGTTTCGCTTCACTTGGTGATTATAATCTTGCAGAACCAGGGGCGCTGATCGGATTTGCTGGTAGACGTGTAATTGAACAAACCGTGCGTGAGAAACTACCGGAAGATTTCCAAACGGCAGAATTCTTACTAGAACATGGTCAATTAGATGCGGTGGTACATCGTGATGATATGAGAGAATCGCTTCGTAAGATTTTAGAAGTTCATCAAGGAGGGGAAATGGCTGTATGGCAGAGCTAGAATTTGAAAAACCAGTTGTTGAGCTAAGAAATAAGATTCGTGAACTGAAAGACTATACGAAAAACAGCCAAATGGACTTCAGTGAGGAGATTCGTATTTTGGAAGACAAGCTAGAAAATTTAGAGGAAGATATATACGGCAATATGAAAGTATGGGACCGTGTTCAAATTGCTCGTCATGCAGAACGACCGACAACGCTCGATTATATTGAGCACTTATTTACTGATTTTTTTGAATGTCATGGAGATCGTCTATTTGGCGATGATGCAGCGATTGTCGGCGGCATTGCGAAGTATAAAGGGATGCCTGTAACTGTAATCGGGCATCAACGCGGAAAAGATACGAAAGAAAATATTCGCCGTAATTTTGGGATGCCTCACCCAGAAGGATATCGAAAAGCATTACGTTTAATGAAGCAGGCGGAAAAGTTCAATCGTCCAATTATTTGTTTTATTGATACAAAAGGAGCTTATCCTGGTAAAGCTGCTGAAGAACGTGGTCAAAGTGAAGCTATCGCCCGCAATTTATTTGAAATGGCAGGATTAACAGTGCCTGTTATTTGTATCGTTATCGGCGAAGGTGGTAGTGGTGGTGCACTAGGTCTTGGAGTAGGAGATTACATTCATATGCTAGAAAATTCCACTTATTCTGTTATTACGCCAGAGGGTGCAGCGGCAATTCTTTGGAAAGATGCAGGAAAAGCAAAGGAAGCTGCAGAGGCGATGAGAATTACAGCAGCAGATTTGAAAGAATTAGGTGTAATTGACGAAATTATTCCAGAGACAAAGGGTGGAGCACACCGTAATATTTTGAAACAATCAGAAAATATAGATTTAATGCTAGGGAAAACTTTTGAACAATTAAACGGAATTTCGAAAGATGAATTAATCGAAAAACGTTATGAAAAATATATGAAAATTGGGCAAGTTTCGTTTTCAAACGCTTCCATTTGGATAAAATAAGAAAAGCGTGCGTTCCACTTCGCGAATGCACGTTTTTATTATGAAAAGACACATCTTCTCCATTGTATTTTTATATTTTTTCGTGTTATTTTATTATAAGGCAAATAATCTTTATGAGGTGAGTACAAATGAAACGTATTGGTGTATTAACAAGTGGTGGAGATTCACCTGGTATGAATGCTGCCATTCGTGCAGTTGTTCGTAAAGCGATTTTCCATGATATTGAAGTATATGGTATTTACCATGGATACGCTGGATTAATTTCTGGTCACATTGAAAAATTAGAATTAGGTTCTGTTGGCGATATTATCCACCGCGGTGGTACGAAATTATATACAGCAAGATGTCCTGAGTTTAAAGACCCAGAAGTACGACTAAAAGGTATCGAGCAATTAAAGAAACACGGTATCGAAGGACTTGTTGTTATTGGTGGAGATGGTTCTTACCAAGGCGCTAAAAAATTAACTGAACAAGGATTCCCATGTGTTGGTGTACCAGGTACAATTGACAATGATATCCCTGGAACAGACTTCACAATTGGTTTCGATACAGCTTTAAACACTGTTATTGATGCAATTGATAAAATCCGTGACACAGCTACATCTCATGAACGTACATATGTTATCGAAGTAATGGGACGTCACGCTGGTGATATCGCATTATGGGCTGGTTTAGCTGATGGTGCGGAAACAATCTTAATTCCAGAAGAAGAGTATGACATGGAAGATGTTATCGCTCGTCTGAAGCGTGGTAGTGAACGTGGTAAAAAACACAGTATTATCGTTGTAGCTGAAGGTGTTGGAAGTGCAATTGACATCGGTAAGCACATTGAAGAAGCAACAAACTTTGATACTCGCGTAACTGTATTAGGTCACGTACAACGTGGTGGATCACCAAGTGCACAAGACCGTGTATTAGCAAGCCGTCTTGGCGCAAGAGCAGTTGAATTATTAATTGCTGGTAAAGGTGGACGTTGTGTAGGTATTCAAGATAACAAACTTGTTGATCATGACATTATCGAAGCGTTAGCTCAAAAGCATACAATCGATAAAGATATGTATCAATTATCTAAAGAATTATCCATCTAATCGGCTTAATGTCGGATATTTGGGAACGGTTTCATAATTTTCGGAGGTGCAATATGCGTAAAACTAAAATTGTATGTACTATAGGTCCTGCTAGTGAAAGTATTGAAAAATTAGAGCAATTAATCGAAGCAGGTATGAACGTTGCTCGTTTAAACTTCTCTCATGGTAGCCATGAAGAGCACGGCGCTCGTATTAAAAACATTCGTGAAGCTTCAAAGAAAACTGGTAAAACAGTTGGTATCTTACTTGATACAAAAGGTCCAGAAATCCGTACTCACGACTTCGTAGACGGACAAGCTGAGCTTGTAACAGGTGCAGAAGTAGTTCTTTCTACTGAGCAAGTATTAGGTACTGCAGAGAAGTTCTCTGTATCTTATGCTGGTCTTTATGACGATGTAGACCCAGGTTCTCGCATTCTAATCGATGACGGTCTTATCGAACTAGAAGTAATCGAAAAAGCTGACGGAAACATCCGTACAAAAGTTCTTAACAGCGGAACTGTAAAAAATAAAAAAGGTGTTAACGTACCAAACGTAAGCATTAAGCTTCCTGGTATCACTGAAAAAGACGTAAAAGATATCATCTTCGGTATCGAGCAAAAAGTTGATTTCATCGCAGCTTCATTCGTACGTAAAGCAGCTGACGTATTAGAAATCCGTGAATTATTAGAAGAGCATAACGCTCAGTATATCCAAATCGTACCAAAAATCGAAAACCAAGAGGGTATCGACAACATCGATTCAATCTTAGAAGTTTCTGATGGTTTAATGGTAGCTCGTGGTGACATGGGTGTAGAAATTCCACCAGAAGAAGTACCATTAGTACAAAAACGTCTAATCAAAAAATGTAACGTGTTAGGTAAACCAGTTATTACTGCAACACAAATGTTAGATTCTATGCAACGTAACCCACGTCCAACTCGTGCGGAAGCAAGTGACGTAGCTAACGCAATTTTCGATGGTACAGACGCAATCATGCTTTCAGGTGAAACAGCTGCTGGACAATACCCAGTAGAAGCAGTAACAATGATGGCTAACATTGCAGTACGTGTTGAAAAATCATTACAATATGAAGATATGTTCAAAAAACGTATTAAAGAGTTCACTCCAACAATTACAGATGCAATTAGCCAATCTGTTGCGCATACAGCACTTGCTCTTGATGTAGCTGCAATCGTAGCTCCAACAGAAAGTGGATATACTGCGAAAATGATCTCTAAATACCGTCCAAAATCTCCAATCGTAGCTGTAACATCTGACGAGCAAGTAGGACGTCGTCTTGCACTTGTTTGGGGTGTACAAGCATTTATGGCTGAGAAGCGCGCAGCTTCTACTGACGAAATGTTAGATACAGCGATTCAAACAGGTATGGATGCAGGTCTAATCGGACTTGGAGACACTGTAGTAATCACTGCTGGTGTTCCGGTTGCTGAAACTGGTACAACAAACTTAATGAAAATCCACGTTGTTGGTGAAGAAGTTGCTAAAGGACAAGGAATTGGTCGTAAAGCTGCAAAAGGTAAAGTAGTTGTAGCGAAAACAGCTGCTGAAGCTGTAGCGAATGTAAACGAAGGTGATATCCTTGTTACAACAAGCACTGATAAAGATATGATCCCTGCAATCGAAAAAGCTGCTGCTCTAGTTGTAGAAGAAGGCGGTCTAACAAGCCATGCGGCTGTTGTAGGTGTATCAATCGGTATTCCTGTTATCGTTGGTGTAAACGGCGTAACAGCAACTTTAAAAAATGGCCAAGAAGTAACAGTTGATGCAGCACGCGGAATTGTTTATAATGGACATGCGGAAGTGCTATAAGTAATACGGAGAGAAGGATCGGAGTCCTTCTCTTTTTTTTACGCAAAAATGAGGTGAAACTAGCTTAAAACGTCTGAAATTGCTTTTAAAAGCTGTTTATTATGAAGTTTGATGGGAAAGTACATTTGGCTATTATATGGTGTATATGGACGTTGTGAGGGTGTTTAAAGTGATGATATATGAAAGGAGTGTAGAACGATGAAGTGGTTACTATTCTTGTTTATTTTAATACCGGCGATTGAGATTACAGTCTTAATTGGGTCGAGTCATGTAATAGGTTTGTGGTCTACGTTCGCTATGATCGTATTTACAGGTGTTGTAGGTGTATATTTGGCGAAAAGACAAGGGTTTAAAGTACTTGGAGAGATTCAATCTAAGTTGAATAGAGGAGAAATGCCAGGAGCAGCGGTCTTAGATGGTATTTTTATCTTTGTAGGAGGTATTCTTTTAGTGCTTCCTGGATATGTAACGGATATAATAGGTTTCATCTTTGTTGTCCCTATGACAAGGGCTTTATTGAAGCCGTTTGTTATGAAGTGGATGGAATGGAAGTTTAGAAAAAACTCAACTATTATTGTGCAGAAATAGTGCTTAGATTATAGCGATCTAAGCACTATTTTTTTGTCTGTAAAAGGATGAGAGGGTGGTTAAAGTTCAGTTAACGAAAGATGTGTTTTAACATGCGGCGAATGTGACGGTTAATAATCGACGGGGAATGAAGAAACCCCCCACTGATTAAAGTTTCACTTTATTGTATTTGTTGTGTATTTTTTCGATTGGATATGTGATTTGGGGAGTTATGAGCTCTTAATCAGTGTGTTTAAAGCGGGGATCTAAACTTAAGATTGTTTTTGTATGTAAAAGAATGAATTGGAACGAAAAAAGTTAAATAAGAGCAGGGAAATGGTCAGTTTAAGTCTCATTCTGCGCTATTTTGTATAATTATTCATTTACATAAAAAGCAATAAATGTAAGTAATAATTATAAAATTAATAGAATAAATATGTAAAAACACCGCGAAATATGCGTTTTTTATGCAAAAAAACAAGAGAATTATCTTTTTTGATTGCAATTCTCTTGTTTTATGTAATGAGTATGAAAAATAAGTGCAAGGAATAATCAGTGGGAATTTCCCACTGATTACATGTAAGTTTTTTGTTGTGTATGAATTAGAAACTATTATTTTGAAGGTGAGCCTTTAATATATTTCCACAAATCATGGAATACACGAGCTTTGTGCAATGTATTAAGTAGTACTAAGGTGACTGGACCGATGATTAATCCTAAGAAGCCGAAGAGCTTAAAGCCGACAAATAGAGCAATCAGTGTTGCTAATGGATCAAGGCCGATATTAGATGAAAGTACCTTTGGCTCCATAATTTGTCTTTGGACAATCACGACGATGTATAAAATGAGAAGACCGATGGCGAAAGCAGTGTCGCCAGTGAAAAATACGTATATAACCCAAGGAACGAAGACAGCTCCTGTTCCTAAATACGGGAGTAAATCTACAACTCCTGTAATAATCGCGATAGTAATGGCGTATGGTACGCGTAATATTAAAAGTCCGATTAATACAATAACAGTTGTCATAGATACGAGTGTAAGTTGTGCTTTAACAAAACCGAATAAAGCTTTTCTTAAATCCACAAAAATAGTTTTTCCATAGCCATGAACACGGTTGGGCAAAAACTTTCTTACTTTCTGAGCAAGACGATGCCAATCGTAACTAATGAAGAAAGTGGCTAATAAAACGAAAACAAGTACAGTTAAAGTAGTTGGTAGTGCACTAATAAAATTTGTTAACCCGCTTATAATAGCGGTTAAAAGTTCTTTCATTTGCGTCGTTGCTTCAGTTCCTAAGTTTTGAATGTTTTGTGTAATCGTATAGCGCTGTGGTTCCCCAAGATGATTAAATTTAGAAATTAAATCATCATAGAGAGGCATAATATGATTAAGTGCAAACTGCTGAGCGAATGCAACGATATCCGGAAATTTTACTGTAACAAGTTGTAGTAAGTATGTTGTAGCAGATATTGCTTCTGTTACAAGGTATGTAACGAGTCCGACGATAGCTCCAAATACAAGAATTAAGCTAACGAGTACTGCGAGTGCGCGAGGAAATTGTAGTTTTTGATTAAGGAAATTGACGACAGGATTAATCAAATAAGCAAATGCGAAAGCGATAATAAAAGGATAGATAAGTCCTGACATATATAGTAATGCATAGAACCCGGCTACCGTAGCTACAATGACAAATATGAGTCGCAATATCATATATAGTAAGTTTCGATTCAAAGATGTATACCTCCCATTCCAATTTGGATTATCCTAATTCGTTCAACTTATAACGAGTGTGCCCCACTGATTAAAGTTTCACTTTATGTTATAGTGGAATGATGGATTTTTCCTGCTTTTTCAGTATGTGAGTGACTGTGAAAGCTTGGTGTTGATGCTTCTACTATATGGTAAAAACTTCATTTTCTCTTCTTTTTATTTTACCTGTTTCTAATTAGAAAAGAAAGGAGAGACGCCCGTTTTTTAAAATGTATACATGCTTACATTTGGATGGTGAAAGTCTCAGTTTTTCATTTTAAAATGCATAAAAAATGAAGTGATTCATGTTGGATAGGCATCGATATAGCATGTATAACGATAGGTTTAAAGGTATTTTTGTTTGGAAATGAGTTCATTATTTTCAGAAAGGAAGTGCAAACATGATTAGTCAGTCAACGTTATTTTTATTCATACTACTTATTATAGGACTTATTGCGAAAAACCAATCGCTTACTGTAGCTATTGGTGTGTTATTTCTATTGAAATTTACGTTTCTAGGAGATAAAGTCTTCCCTTATCTACAAACGAAAGGGATTAACCTAGGTGTTACGGTTATTACAATAGCAGTACTCGTACCGATTGCAACGGGGGAAATAGGTTTTAAACAACTTGGGGAAGCGGCGAAATCGTATTATGCATGGATTGCTTTAGCTTCAGGGGTAGCAGTTGCTCTGTTAGCGAAAGGTGGCGTACAATTATTAACGACAGATCCTCATATTACAACTGCACTCGTTTTCGGGACAATTATAGCAGTTGCTTTATTTAATGGGGTCGCTGTAGGTCCATTAATTGGGGCTGGAATTGCCTATGCAGTTATGAGTATTATACAGATGTTTAAATAAAAAATTTTATAGTAATATAAAATTTTTGAATTCTTTCTGTTCACAAAAGTCAGATAATTGTTTATAATAGGATTAGAAACTTTGAAAAGTTACATAACAGCAGAGACTTTACACCAGATAAAATAAAAACAACATAAAACAATTTTATAATGATATTGCTTTATGTTGTTTTTATCATAAAACTCTTCGGAATTCATTTTCCTCACTAACTTGTTGTTTTGAGCGTGAGGATTCGGGGAGACATTCACGCTCATGCTTTCCATGTAAACAATGGACAATAAGAGGGGAACATCGCAACAAATTTGCATGATCGTGCATTTTGCTTGCCTAAAGAGTGAACGGGCGTTCATAATTCAAAAGGGGAGCAAATAGATATAAGGAGCAAGGTTGGGAGAATTTTCAGGAAAAGGAGAGAATGTCATGACTGTTATTCGAGGTTTAGAAGGGGTAGTAGCAACAACATCATCTGTGAGCTCTATTATTGATGATACATTAACTTATGTTGGGTATAATATTGATGATTTAGCTGAGAATGCTACATTTGAAGAAGTAGTGTACTTATTATGGCATCGCAAGCTTCCTAACGAGCAAGAACTAGCGGAATTTAAGGAGATTGTATCGGAATACTATAAAGTTCCAGGTGAGATTTTAGCATATTTGAAACAAGTAGATTTAAAAATCGCACATCCGATGTCTGTTTTACGAACTGCAATTTCCATGCTATCATTATACGATGAGAGCGCTGAAATTATGGATGAAAAGTCCAATTATTTGAAAGCGGTTAAATTACAGGCTCAAGTGGGAACTTTAGTTGCTGCTTACGCAAGAATCCGTAAAGGCTTAGATGTTGTTGAGCCTAGAAATGATTTATCATTAGCTGCAAACTTCTTGTACATGTTAAATGATCGCGAGCCAAATGAAGTTGAAATTGAAGCTTTTGATAAGGCGCTTGTACTTCACGCAGATCATGAGTTAAACGCTTCTACATTTACTGCACGTGTTTGTGTAGCTACACTTTCAGATGTATATTCTGGTATTACAGCAGCAATCGGTGCGTTAAAAGGTCCTCTTCACGGCGGGGCAAATGAAAATGTAATGAAGATGTTAACTGAAATTGGCGAAGAAGAAAATGTAGAATCATATATTCATAATGCTCTTCAAAATAAAGTGAAAATTATGGGCTTTGGCCACCGTGTATATGAGCATGGTGATCCACGTGCAAAACATTTACGCGAAATGTCTAAGAGATTATGCGTGCTTTTAGGAGAAGAGAAATGGTATAATATGTCTATCAAAATTGAAGACATTGTAACAAAAGAAAAAGGTCTTCCACCAAATGTTGATTTCTATTCAGCTTCTGTATACCATTGTTTAGGAATTGACCATGACTTATTTACACCTATTTTTGCAATTAGCCGTATGTCAGGCTGGTTAGCTCATATTCTAGAACAATATGAAAATAACCGTTTAATCCGTCCGCGTGCTGATTATAATGGACCAACACATCAAGTGTATGTTCCGATTGCACAACGATAAGCGAATAACACTATTTTGATAGTGAAAATACGCTTTCAAAAGTCTGATTTTTTCGGAAAGATGTAATGATTAGAATATTTTAATTTGACTAACGGTTTGAACTGAGGGGTTATTCCCTCAGTTTCATACATATGAAATTTCAAACATGGGGGTTATCACATTGACGACAGGTGAAAAAATTACTGTAACTAATGGTGTTATGAATGTACCAAACAATCCGATTATTCCATTTATTGAAGGAGATGGAATTGGTCCTGATATTTGGGCAGCTGCATCTCGTGTACTAGAAGCAGCAGTTGAAAAAGCTTATGATGGTGAGAAGAAAATCGTTTGGAAAGAAGTGCTTGCAGGGGAAAAAGCATTCAACCAAACAGGCGAGTGGTTACCAGAAGAAACTTTAAATTTAATTCGTGAATATTTAATCGCGATTAAAGGTCCACTTACAACTCCAGTTGGCGGTGGTATTCGTTCTCTAAACGTAGCACTTCGTCAAGAATTAGATTTATATGTATGTCTACGTCCAGTTCGTTATTTTGAAGGTGTTCCTTCACCTGTAAAACGTCCGGAAGATACTGATATGGTTATTTTCCGTGAAAATACAGAAGACATTTATGCTGGAATTGAATATGCGCAAGGATCTCCAGAAGCAGAAAAAGTTCTTACTTTCTTAAAAGAAGCAATGGGTGTGAATAAAATCCGCTTCCCAGAAACATCTGGTATTGGTATTAAACCAATCTCAGAAGAAGGGACAAAGCGTCTTGTTCGTGCTGCAATTCAATATGCAATTAACGAAAAACGCTCTTCTGTTACATTAGTTCATAAAGGAAACATTATGAAATTTACAGAAGGTGCTTTCAAAAACTGGGGTTACGAAGTGGCGGAACAAGAATTCGGCGACAAAGTATTTACTTGGGCTGAATATGATCGTATCGTTGAGAAAGATGGAAAAGATGCAGCGAATAAAGCGATGGCAGACGCTGAAGTGGCTGGAAAAATCATCGTAAAAGATTCTATTGCAGACATCTTCTTACAACAAATTTTAACTCGTCCACGTGAGTTCGATGTTGTTGCAACAATGAACTTAAACGGAGACTACATCTCTGATGCACTTGCTGCACAAGTAGGTGGAATTGGTATTGCACCTGGTGCAAACATTAACTATGTGACTGGACATGCTATCTTTGAAGCTACGCACGGTACAGCTCCAAAATATGCAGGTTTAGATAAAGTAAACCCATCTTCAGTTCTTCTTTCTGGTGTATTATTATTAGAGCACTTAGGATGGAACGAAGCTGCGAAATTAGTAACTGCTTCAGTTGAGAAAACAATTGCTTCAAAAGTAGTGACTTATGATTTCGCACGCTTAATGGAAGGTGCAACAGAAGTGAAATGTTCTGAGTTCGCTAATGAACTTATTAAAAACATGGATGTAGCGATAATCAAAAACGCATAATTAAAGCGGGGGGTAAATTATGACAATCAAACGCAAGAAAGTTTCAGTCATCGGTGCAGGATTTACAGGAGCAACAACAGCATTCTTATTAGCACAAAAAGAACTTGCAGATGTTGTATTAGTGGACATTCCACAACTGGAAAATCCAACAAAAGGGAAAGCGTTAGATATGTTAGAAGCGAGCCCAGTACAAGGTTTTGATGCTAACATTATTGGAACATCTGATTACGCAGATACTGCTGATTCTGACGTTGTTGTGATTACAGCAGGTATTGCGCGTAAGCCTGGTATGAGCCGTGATGACTTAGTAGCAACAAACTCTAAAATTATGAAAAGTATTACGCGCGACATTGCAAAACATTCACCAAATGCGATTATTGTTGTATTAACAAATCCAGTTGATGCAATGACATATTCTGTATTTAAAGAAGCGGGATTCCCGAAAGAGCGTGTTATCGGTCAATCGGGCGTATTAGATACAGCTCGTTTCCGTACATTCATCGCACAAGAATTAAATCTTTCTGTGAAAGATATTACAGGATTTGTTCTTGGTGGACACGGCGACGATATGGTACCTCTTGTACGTTATTCTTATGCAGGTGGCATTCCGTTAGAAACGTTAATTCCGAAAGAGCGTTTAGAAGCAATCGTAGAACGTACCCGTAAAGGTGGCGGCGAAATTGTAGGCTTATTAGGAAACGGTAGTGCATATTACGCACCAGCTGCTTCTTTAGTTGAAATGACAGAAGCAATCTTAAAAGATCAACGCCGTGTATTACCGGCTATTGCATACCTTGAAGGTGAATATGGTTATAGCGACCTTTACTTAGGGGTACCAGTAATTCTAGGTGGTAACGGAATTGAAAAAATTATTGAATTAGAACTTCTTGCAGATGAAAAAGAAGCGTTAGATCGCTCTGTAGAATCTGTACGTAATGTTATGAAAGTTCTTGTTTAATAATGAAATAGAAGTAGAAAAAGATTCGGGGCCCCGAATCTTTTTCTACTATTTATACAAATGTTTTTTTGAAATAATATGAAAACGCTATCATTTGTAATATCCTATAATGAAACTGTAGATTTATACTATATATTGCCCTCATCATAGTAAATTTCGGATCAGATATCGCTTTTAGTAGGATAATAAGGTGGAAAAATCGGAGGGGGTTGTAACATGTTAAAGAAAAAAGTTCAAATTGGTCGTAAAATGGATGAAATTACAGTAGGAGAGAAATTATCTATCACTGAAAAAATTGAGGATAAAGATTTGTTATTGTACTTAGGGTTAACGAATGATGCCAATCCATTATATATTCAGCATGATTACGCATCCCAAACTCCGTATGAAAAGCCGATTGTACCAAGCATTATGCTAACTGGAATGATTACAACGGCAGTTACGAAATATTTACCAGGTCCAGGTAGTCATATTACGAGAAAGGACCTTACGTTCGTGAAGCATGTTCACCATTATGAAACGTTACAAATCCACTTTGAAGTAGTGGCTGTTTCTGAGGAGGAACATACAATTGATATGCTTGTATCTGCTCATGATGAAAAAGGAGAAACGGTTGTAAAGGGTTCTTTAACAGTAACGCCGCCTTTTAAATCAGTTTCTATTATGGAAAAAGCATTAGATAATTTTTAAAAACTAAAAATATAGCGCTAGCATACCTTTCTATAAGGAGGCTAGCGCTATTTTTAGTTGAAGAATCCTTGTGTGAATCCTTCGGCGAAATCTGAACAACCTGTTTTAATTGTATCCCAGCTTGGGGCGTTGAATGTAAGAATACACGTTACTATTAAAGATAGAATAGGTAGTACTAGTCGCATAATAGACCTCCACATTGTTTATATCTATATATTTAAATTTATAATATATAAATTGTTAATGTAAGTCAATGAAAGGAGTGATTTTTAAGGTGAGATGGAAAAGAGAAGACGTTATCTTTGAAACGATGAGAGAGGCTGAAGTGTGGGCGGATTCAATTGTGAATGAAATGCATGGAAGAGTATTTGATGGGTATGAAACGCTAGATTATAAAATAGCGTATGCTCTTTCTTTTTTTTTAGCCCAGGAGAGGGAGTTTACGGTTTGTACGGAAAAACATTTTGAAAAAGGTAGATTCATCTATCGAGTTTGGAGAGCGGAGAGGGGATGAAGTTTTAATTGCTTTTATTTTCGAAGTGTTAGTACAAATGAGCTCCATGTATAGACAATTATATTGAGAGGGACCTTGTTTTCTAGTATGATGAGAATAACGGGGAAAATACTAGGATGAAGAAGGTTTCAAGTCTATAACTTGGAGGAAAAGAATGAACAATCGTATTTTAGTAGTTGATGATGAGGAGTTTATCTTAACTTTAATCGAATTTAATTTACAACAAGCTGGTTTTGAAGTGATAACAGCGATGGATGGAGAAATGGCGCTTCAAAAAGCGACAACAGAACGTCCAGATTTAATTATATTAGATTTAATGCTTCCAAAAATGGATGGTATGGAAGTATGTAAAGAATTACGATTGCAGCGCGTTATGACGCCGATTTTAATGTTAACAGCAAAAGATGATGAATTTGATAAGGTGCTAGGTCTTGAACTTGGGGCTGATGATTATATGACGAAGCCATTTAGTCCAAGGGAAGTTGTCGCGCGTGTGAAGGCAATTTTACGCCGTACGAAATTACAACAAGAAGAGCAAGTTACAGAATCATCAGATGAAGAGAGCATTACAATTGCTGAACTTAAAATTTTACCAGAGTTTTATGAGGCTTATTTCCAAGGAAGAAAGCTTGAATTAACACCAAAAGAATTTGAACTACTTGTTTATCTTGCGAAAAATAAGAGCCGCGTGTTGACGCGTGATCAATTATTAAGTGCTGTATGGAATTATGATTTCGCTGGTGATACACGAATTGTTGACGTTCATATTAGCCATTTACGCGATAAAATTGAACAAAATACGAAAAAACCGACGTACATTAAAACGATACGTGGTTTAGGATATAAATTAGAGGAGCCAAAAGGGGATGAATAAATTTCGTTCCAGGCTTCTTTTTACATTTGTTTCTCTTATTGTTTTTATTTTAGTCGGACTCGGTTTATTGCTGGAGACCGTGTTTGAAAACTATTATATAGATCATGCGAAAGAGAGAATGGTAAAAGAGACAGAGTATGTTGCGGTATTAGCAGAAGAACAAGGTTTTGATGATGTTTTAAAAAATCCATATGTATTTGAGAAGTTAGAAGAAAAAATACAGGCTTCTATTGCATTTGTAGATGAAAAAAAGAAGGTTCAATATAGCGGAGGAGAACAATCTGCTTTTAGCCAAGGGATAATGAAAGAACTTACTTCTGAAACAACGAAACAAAGAAATAAAGTCATTACGAAAGAAACAGATCAGAATAATGAATTTTACCATGCGGTGTTCGTGCAAGATGTAGCAGGGAAACAAGGATACATTTTGGTGAAGAGCACAATTGAGCCTTTGAAAGACGTTCATCAAAAAACGTGGGGATTATTAATTATCGGATTTGTTATCGCGTGTCTCGTCGTCGTATTTTTAGGTATGAAAATTACAGGGCAATATATTAGGCCGATTGAATCCGTTACGAAAGTTGCCATCGAATTAGCGAAGGGGAATTATAAAGCACGCGCTTATGAAAGTCATTCGGATGAAACGGGAATGTTAAGTAAAGCGATTAATATTTTAGCTCGTAATTTACAAGAGATGACACTTGAGCAAGAAATGCAACAAGATCGTCTGCATACGTTAATTGAAAATATGGGAAGTGGAATGATTTTAATTGATAGCCGCGGTTATATCAACCTTGTAAACCGTTCGTATAAGGAAACTTTTCACGTCACAGATGAAGAATATTTAGATCGTTTATATTATGAGTCGTTTCATCATCCGGAAATTATAGAGCTTGTGGAAGAAATCTTTATGACAGAAGTGAAAGTGCGCAAACAAATGTTATTGCCACTTGGAATTGAGCGAAAGCATTTCGAGGTATATGGAGCACCGATTATCGGGACGAACCATGAATGGAAAGGGATTGTCCTTGTATTCCATGACATTACTGAGCTGAAAAAGTTAGAACAAATGAGAAAAGACTTTTTAGCGAATGTTTCTCATGAACTAAAAACGCCGATTACTTCTATTAAAGGTTTTTCAGAAACACTTTTAGACGGTGCTATGGATAATAAAAAATTCTGCGAGCATTTCTTGCATATTATTTTAAAAGAAAGTGAACGTATGCAAGGATTAATTGAAGATTTATTAGATTTATCAAAGATTGAGCAACAAGGATTTAAATTGAGTATGGGGACCGTTGATATGAAGGGGCTTCTTGAAGACATTCATATGGTGCTTGATAATAAAGCGGGAGAAAAAGAAATCTCTTTACAAGTAAATACACTAAAACGTGTCTCTGTCATTGGAGATCCAAGTCGTTTGCAGCAGATCTTTATTAATTTAATGAATAACGCAATCGTATATACACCGGCTGGAGGCGTTGTTTCTGTAGAATTAGCAGAAGATAAATATAATGCTTATATAAAAGTATCAGATACTGGAATTGGTATTAGTAAAGATGAAATTCCACGTATTTTTGAACGCTTTTACCGAGTGGATAAAGCGAGAAGTAGAAATACTGGTGGTACAGGCCTTGGGTTATCGATTGTAAAGCATTTAGTTGAGGCGCATCACGGTACGATTACAGTGGATAGTGAAGTTGGGGAAGGGACAACATTTACAGTTGTTTTACCAAAATCAGCAACTGAAAAATAGGATGAAGGATGTTTACAATATATTAACAATGGCTTAATTAAATATTAATAAAGCTCTGTTAATATAATACATGAAAACCCCTTCATCCAAGGAGTAATTTTGGACGAGAATAGTTAAGCTGTTCTCGTCACTTCCCTTTATGCCAATATAAGTCTGTTTTATATATGAAAGAAAATAACCGTTATTTTTCTTCTCTCTATTAGTCATGTTAATATAGAGGGAGGAAAGAAACGGTTTTTTTCTGTGAAAAAAATCATTTCAAATTTGTATGGGGAGGTTTCTGATTTGGAAAAAAAGGTCGTATTAGTAGATGGTAATAATATCGCGTATCGTGCTTTCTTTGCACTACCGCTTTTAAATAACGACAAAGGTATACATACGAACGCAATTTACGGTTTTACAATGATGTTAATGAGAATATTAGAGGAAGAAAAACCGACGCATATGTTAGTAGCATTTGATGCGGGTAAAACGACATTCCGTCATAAAACATATAGTGAGTATAAAGGAGGACGTCAAAAGACTCCACCTGAGTTATCAGAGCAATTCCCGTTTATTCGTGAGATGCTCGATGCATTCAACGTACCGCGTTATGAATTAGAAAATTATGAAGCGGATGACATTATGGGAACGCTAGCGAAAGAAGCGAGTGAACAAGGAGCTAGTGTAAAAGTTATTTCAGGAGATAAAGATTTACTTCAACTTGTTTCTGATAACACGCTTGTATGCATTCCTAGAAAAGGGATTACGGAAGTAGATGAATATACGAAAGAAGCTTTATTTGAGAAATACAGCTTATCACCAAAGCAAATTATCGATATGAAAGGTTTAATGGGAGACCAATCAGATAATATTCCAGGTGTACCAGGAGTTGGTGAAAAAACTGCGATTAAATTGTTAACACAGTTTGGAACGGTTGAAGAAGTGTATGAAAATATAGATCAAGTAAGCGGGAAGAAATTAAAAGAAAAGCTGGAAGCAAATAAAGACCAAGCTCTTATGAGTAAAGATCTTGCAACGATTATTACAGATGCGCCGATTACAGTGCATGTGGATGATATGGAGTATAAAGGGTATGAAGCAAGTGATGTCATTCCAATGTTCGAGAATTTAGGATTCACATCTCTTTTAAATAAATTAGGCGTTACTCCAGAAGAAACGGCTCCAGCTGAATTAGATGATATTACATTTGATATCGTGGAAGAAGTTACAGAAGAAATGCTTCAACAAGATAGTGCGCTTATCGTTGAAGTACAAGAAGATAATTATCATAAAGCAGACATTCAAGGTTTCGGTATTCAAAATGAAAATGGATGTTACTTTATTCAGACAGACATTGCTCTTAAGTCAGATGCTTTTAAAGAGTGGCTTGCAGATGGAGAAATGAGAAAGTATACATTTGATGCGAAGCGTGCGATCGTTGCACTGAAATGGAACGGTATAGATATGCAAGGGATTGACTTTGATCTATTAATCGCTGCTTACTTACTTGATCCAGCTGATACAGATAAAGATTTCCGTACTGTAGCGAAAATGAAAGAAACGCATGCTGTGAAATCCGATGAAGAAGTTTACGGAAAAGGCGCGAAGCGTGCTGTTCCAGAGCTAGAGATAGTAGCGGAGCATGTAGCTCGTAAAGTGCATGTATTATATGATGTGAAGCAAACATTCGTTGAAGAGTTAGAAAAGAATGAGCAATATGAACTGTTTACAGAGTTAGAATTACCACTTGCACGTGTATTAGCTGATATGGAAGTAAAAGGTGTAAAAGTTGATACAGAACGTCTTCGTAATATGGGAGTAGAACTTGCAGGTAGATTAAAGGAAATGGAACAGGAAATTTATAAGCTGGCGGGAACAGAATTTAATATTAATTCACCGAAGCAGCTTGGCGTTATTCTGTTTGAGAATTTAAACTTACCGGTTATTAAGAAGACGAAAACAGGTTATTCTACGTCAGCTGATGTACTAGACAAGCTGATGGATCACCATGAAATTATTCCAAACATTTTACATTACCGTCAATTAGGGAAACTAAATTCAACTTATATTGAAGGTTTATTAAAAGTTGTACATGAAGATTCATCTAAAATTCATACTCGTTTCAATCAAGTATTAACGCAAACGGGCCGATTAAGTTCAACGGATCCAAACTTGCAAAATATCCCGATTCGACTAGAAGAAGGAAGAAAGATTCGTCAGGCATTCGTTCCATCAGAAGAAGGGTGGATTATGTACGCGGCAGATTATTCGCAAATTGAACTTCGTGTATTGGCTCATATTGCAAATGATAAAGGGCTAGTTGAAGCGTTCCAACATGACATGGATATTCATACGAAAACAGCTATGGATGTATTTGGCGTTGAAAAAGATGAAGTAACTTCAAATATGAGACGACAAGCGAAAGCTGTTAACTTCGGAATTGTGTATGGTATTAGTGATTATGGTCTTTCACAAAACTTAGGAATTACAAGAAAAGCAGCAGCGGAATTTATTGAAAAGTATTTAGAAAGTTTCCCTGGTGTACAAGAATACATGGATGACATCGTAAAAGATGCGAAACAAAAAGGATATGTGGCTACATTATTAAATCGCCGCCGTTACATTCCGGAAATTACGAGTCGTAATTTCAACTTGCGTAGCTTTGCTGAGCGTACAGCTATGAATACACCAATTCAAGGTACTGCAGCAGATATTATTAAAAAAGCGATGATTATTATGGCAGATCGTTTAGAAGAAGAAGGATTACAAGCGCGTCTTCTATTGCAAGTACACGATGAATTAATATTTGAAGCGCCAAAAGAAGAAATTGAAAAATTAGAGAAGCTTGTACCAGAAGTAATGGAGCATGCAATTGAACTCGCAGTTCCGCTGAAAGTTGATTATTCTTACGGCCCAACTTGGTACGACGCAAAATAAGGAAGTGATGAAATGCCTGAATTACCAGAGGTTGAAAACGTCAGACGGACACTTGAAAATCTTGTAACAGGAAAAACAATTGAAGATGTCATTGTTACCTATCCCAAAATAGTAAAACGTCCAGATGATGCAGAAATCTTTAAAGAAATGCTAAAAGGCGAGACGATTGAAAATATAAAGCGAAGAGGAAAGTTTTTGCTTTTATATGTAACGAATTATGTCATTGTTTCACATTTGCGTATGGAAGGTAAGTTTTTACTGCATCAAGAGGATGAGCCAATTGATAAGCATACGCACGTCCGTTTCTTATTTACAGATGGAACTGAATTACATTATAAAGATGTGAGAAAGTTCGGTACGATGCATCTCTTTAAAAAAGGTGAGGAAATGAATCAAATGCCTCTTGCTGACTTAGGTCCGGAGCCATTTGATGCTGAATTGACACCACAGTATTTACAAGAGAGATTGCAAAAGACAAATCGTAAAATAAAAGTTGTATTATTAGACCAGCGCCTTTTAGTAGGACTTGGAAATATATATGTAGATGAAGTTTTATTCCGTTCTCAAATTCATCCAGAACGAGAAGCGTCGTCTTTAACAGTAGAAGAAATTGAGCGAATTTATGAGGCGACTGTTACAACGTTAGGCGAAGCAGTGAAGCGTGGCGGAAGTACAATCCGAACGTATATCAACTCACAAGGGCAAATTGGCTCATTCCAAGAACTTCTAAATGTATATGGAAAAAAAGGAGAACCGTGTGTGACTTGCGGTACGATATTAGAAAAAACAGTTGTTGGCGGAAGAGGAACGCATTACTGCCCGATTTGTCAGCCAAGAATATAGAAAAGAGATAACATCGGATAGGCATTTGTCATATACATACAGCAGAGCTATGTATAAGGGAGGAGCTTACCGATGTACCTTTATTTATCTCTTATTTTATTAGCTTTTACATTAAGCTTGGATAGCTGTAGTGTAGGGCTAACATATGGTTTAAGAAGCGTAAGAATTCCACTAAGATCAATTATAATTATCGGAATGTGTTCAGCGGCTGTTATGCTTGTTTCAATGGGAATTGGACATATGATCGCGAAAATATTTTCACCTGTTATCGCAACGCGTATCGGTGGGCTTGTTCTTATTGGAATAGGAATTTGGGTATTATACCAATTTTTTCGAAGTGAGAAAAAAGAAGAACCGAAGCAAGAGGAGAAGGTCTGGAAGTTAGAGATTGCCTCGCTTGGGTTAGTCATTCAAATTTTACGGAAACCGACTGTAGCAGATTTCGATAAATCAGGCACCATTTCTGCAGGAGAAGCATTGCTTCTTGGTATCGCTCTTTCTGTAGATTCATTCGGTGCTGGAATTGGTGCATCTTTATTAGGGTATACACCCGCTATGATGGCGATATTAGTTGCAGTGATGAGTTCTTTGTTTTTATTTATTGGAATGAAACTTGGAACGGTTTTATCAAATATGAAATGGTTGCAAAAATTTACATTCCTGCCTGGAGTATTACTCATTATTATTGGAATTTGGAAAATGTAAGTACGGGCGTGGAACATTAGTTTCGCGCCTTTTATTATGAGGAGGATTATTATGACAGTAGTAATTGGATTAACGGGAGGTATTGCAAGCGGAAAAAGTACAGTATCTCAAATGTTTCGCGAGCTCAGTATACCAGTTATTGATGCAGATATTATTGCACGAGAAGTTGTAGAACGAGGAAAGCCAGCATATAACAAAATTGTAGAAGTGTTTGGAACGGAAGTATTACAAGAAGATGGGGAACTGGATCGGCCGAAATTAGGAAGTGTCGTTTTTTATAATGAAGAGAAACGATTGCAGTTAAACAAAATTGTTCATCCTGCAGTGCGTGAGGAAATGAATAGGCAAAAGGAAATGTACATAAAAGAAGGTGCGCAAGCGGTTGTGTTAGATATTCCTCTCTTATTTGAAAGTAAATTAACAAGTCTCGTTGACCGCGTTTTAGTTGTAGCAGTTAAGCCACGTACGCAATTAGAACGTTTAATGAAGCGAAACAATTTTTCAGAAGAAGAAGCAACAGCTCGTATTCAATCTCAAATGCCGTTAGAAGAAAAAGTGAAACGTGCAGATGAAGTGATAAATAATGATGGCACAATTATGGGAACGAAAACACAATTACAGGTGATTTTAAAGAATTGGAACATTATTGACTAAAAAATTGTGAAATTAATGAAAATGCTTAGTGACATATCCCCTTTTTGTGTTATACTATTATTGGGATTGGAGATAAATAGTATAACGCATTCAAGGGGGATAACATATTATGACTCGTGTGGCAATTAATGGATTTGGACGTATTGGGAGAATGGTATTTCGTCAGGCAATAAAAGAAAGCGCATTCGAAATTGTAGCAATCAATGCAAGCTATCCATCTGAAACGTTAGCACATTTAATTAAATATGATACAGTTCACGGCAAGTTTGACGGAACAGTAGAAGCATTTGAAGATCACTTATTAGTTGATGGGAAAATGATTCGCCTTTTAAACAACCGCGATCCAAAGGAATTGCCTTGGACAGATTTAGGTGTTGAAGTTGTAATTGAAGCAACTGGTAAATTTAATTCAAAAGAAAAAGCAATTCTTCACGTTGAAGCTGGAGCGAAAAAAGTTATTTTAACGGCGCCTGGTAAAAATGAAGATGTAACAATTGTAGTAGGTGTGAACGAAGACCAATTAGATATTACAAAGCATACTGTTATTTCAAATGCATCTTGTACAACAAACTGTTTAGCACCTGTTGTGAAGGTGTTAGATGAGCAGTTTGGAATTGAAAACGGTTTAATGACGACAGTTCACGCTTATACAAATGACCAAAAAAATATTGATAACCCACATAAAGATTTAAGAAGAGCACGTGCTTGCGGACAATCAATTATTCCGACAACGACAGGTGCTGCGAAAGCGCTAGCAAAAGTTCTTCCGCATTTAAATGGAAAACTTCATGGTATGGCACTTCGTGTACCAACACCAAACGTGTCTCTTGTTGACTTAGTAGTAGATGTAAAACGCGATGTGACAGTTGAAGCTATTAACGATGCATTCAAAACTGTTGCAAACGGTGCGTTAAAAGGTATTGTAGAATTCAGCGAAGAGCCTTTAGTATCTATTGACTTTAATACAAATACACACTCAGCTATTATTGATGGTTTATCTACAATGGTAATGGGTGATCGTAAAGTGAAAGTACTTGCTTGGTATGATAACGAGTGGGGCTACTCTCGTCGTGTTGTAGATCTTGTAACGTTAGTTGTGGATGAATTAGCGAAACAAGAAAATGTGCAGCATATTTAATTGAATAAGGAGAGGGCAAGTGAATGTTTGCCCTCTTTTTTTTATTTTTTTCTGAAAAGGAAAAAAATTATATAAGTATATTTTTAGAAGTGGACATACCACGAAACGTTGGGGTTACTGTATTCGTGAATCATTTATTTTTTTTAGGGAAAAGTAAAGAGGAAAATATGACAGAAAATCGAAAAAACTGTTGTTGCAAAATGAAAATAAACAAAGTATACTAACACTCGTAAACTTAAGAGCTGAGGTACGTAGTCACTACTTAAAGGGTTAGGACCTCTCTGGACTAACTTTCCCCCGTGGTAGTGGAGCAAGCCAAATTGCAAATTAGTTTTCAATTCGAACAGTTAGAATAAATTTACAAGGGGGAACTGTAGAATGGATACTATGGATACGATGGGTCGTCACGTGATCGCTGAACTTTGGGATTGCGATTTCGACAAGCTTAATGACATGCCGTATATTGAACAATTATTTGTGGATGCAGCACTAAGAGCTGGTGCTGAAGTGCGTGAGGTAGCTTTCCATAAATTTGCACCACAAGGTGTAAGTGGAGTAGTTATTATCTCGGAATCACATTTAACAATTCATAGCTTTCCGGAGCACGGTTACGCGAGTATTGATGTTTATACTTGTGGGGATCGTATTGATCCAAATGTTGCTGCAGAATATATTGCAGAAGGTTTAAACGCGAAAACGCGTGAGAGCATCGAGCTTCCTCGAGGCACTGGTAGCTTCGAAATTAAGCAGAGAGAAACAAAAGCTCTTTAAAAAAGAACATAATTGATTTAAAATGTAAAGAGGTGTATAATGCACCTCTTTTTTAGTTTATAAAAAAGGAAAAATATGACGTACTCGTTAGTTGAATGAATTGAGCTCTTGCGAATAAGTTAACGCCCTATTCCACCATCTTATTTTTGGAACCGAGATGATAACATAATGCGTTTAAACTTAAAGTGGTAAGAGAGTTAGAATGAGTTATATAATACTGTATATATATTGTCAGATGAAGTAAGTAGAGAAAAATAAAGAGTATAGTGTAAAGGAGTGAATATATTGCGTTGTCCATCCTGTTCTCATAATGGTACAAGAGTGTTAGATTCGCGTCCGGTAGACGAGGGGCGCTCTATTCGAAGAAGGAGAGAGTGTGAAAGTTGTTTAAGCCGCTTTACGACATTTGAAAGAGTGGAAGAGTCACCTCTTATCGTTGTAAAAAAAGAAGGAACACGAGAAGAGTTTAATAAAGAAAAGATTTTACGTGGCTTAATTAAAGCGTGCGAAAAAAGACCAGTATCTTTAAGACAATTAGAAGAAGTAACTCAAAGTGTGGAACGTGAACTTCGTAATTTAGGTATATCAGAAGTGAAAAGTGATATGATTGGTGAAATTGTTATGGAAGAACTACGTGATATCGATGATGTTGCTTACGTGCGTTTTGCTTCTGTATATCGCCAATTTAAAGATTTAAATGTATTTATTGAAGAATTAAAAGATATACTGCAAAAAGAAAGAGAGTAGAATCTGTATTGTATTCTCTTTACATACCGTAAATAATGAGATAAGAGAGCTAGAAGCGAAAGCTAATAGCTCTTTTTCGCTAATAAATTATATAGTGAAGATTGGATGAGAGAAAGGAAAAGCAAGAATGGAAAAACAGTCATGGATGGAGCTATTGCCGATTGATCGTTATAAAGTAAGTGCGAAAGGGTTACTGCATAATTACGACCGAAAAGTGTTAACGATGTTATATCAGCCGTTAATAGGTAGTAGAGCTTTTAGCTTGTACATGACGCTATGGGGAGAGTTAGAGCAAGATCGTGTGTTTGGAAAAGAGAATACGCATCATTCCCTTATGGTGACCATGCAAATGCAACTTCCCGAAGTGTATGAGGAACGAGTAAAGTTAGAAGCAATTGGGCTTTTGAAAGTATATATTAAGAAAGAAAAAGATATTCGAATGTTTATATATGAGCTGCAACCACCTTTATCCCCGAAGCAGTTTTTTGATGATATTGTTTTAAGTATCTTTTTATACAATCGATTGAGTCGGACAAAATATAATCAAGTAAAACAATATTTCTTGGAAGAAGAATTTGATTTTGTATCGTATGAAAATGTTACGCGTTCTTTTAATGATGTATTTGGTTCGTTTAATCCAGGACAGCTTGAGCATGCGCAAGAAGATCTTCGTATTCCAAAAGCGACAGCTATGCCAAGTAATGAAAAGGGAGATGCTCCAAAAGTTTGGAATGATTTCTTTGATTTCTCCTTATTTGTAGACGGCTTGTCCGCTCTTGTTCCTAAAAAGGCGATTACAGATCAAGTGCGAGAATGTGTCATTACACTTGCTTACGTGTATGATGTAGATGTGTTATCGATGCAAAATATCGTTCTTGGTGCGGTGACAGAGATGCAGACAATTGATATCGAAAGGCTTAGAAAAGGAGCACGTGATTGGTATCAGTTCGAAAACGGTCAAGCGTTACCTGTATTAAGTGAAAGAGTACAGCCTCACGCTGCACGTATGATGAAAGAAAAAGAGCCTACATCCCAAGAAGAGATGTTAATCAAACAGTTAGAGGAAATCTCACCAAAGCAACTATTGAAAGAAATCTCTGGCGGTGCAGAGGCAACGAAGGCTGACTTGCAAATCGTTGAAGATGTAATGATGAATCAAAAGTTAACACCAGGTGTTGTGAATGTACTTATTTATTATGTTATGCTACGCTCAGATATGAAACTTGCGAAAACGTATGTGGAGAAGATTGCTGGACATTGGGCACGTAAAAAGGTCGGTACAGTTGCTGAAGCAATGGCATTAGCGAAAGAAGAAAATCGTCAATATCAAGAATGGGCTGAGACGAAGAAGAAAGGTCGTACATCCAAGAAAACAGTACGAAAAGAAATGGTACCAGATTGGCTGAAAGAAGAGCCGAAAGAACAAGAGAAAGAAACTGTGAAAAAAGATGTAAGTGCTGAAAAAGGTGCAAGTACGTTAGAGGACGAACGAAAACGATTAGAAGAAGTGTTAAAAAAATATAAGCGTGATTAATAGAAGAGAATGAACGCTCTTTGAGGTGAGAAAATGGAGCATATTCAAAATTCATTTGCAAAGTTAATGGAAAATGAAAATTTTAAAAATAGATATGAAGTATTAAAGGCGGAAGTAATGGCACATCCGCGTGTGAAAGAATTTATAGACGAACATAAAGGGGAAGTAACAACGTCTATGATTGAGCGCAGCCTTGTGAAATTATACGAATATATTGGACAAAGTGTAGGTTGCGCGGATTGTCCGGATCTAGGTTCGTGTAAAAACATGCTGCAAGGATATGAGCCAAAGCTCGTTATCCAAGGGAAGATGATTGATATTCAATATGATCGTTGCGTTAGAAAAGTAGCATATGACGAGAGGAAGAAATATGAAAAGCTCGTTCAAAGTGTATATATGCCAACTGATATTTTACAAGCAACGATGGAAAACTTAGACCCTTCAGATTTAGATGCGCGTATTGATGCGATTGGTGCAGCTAATGAGTTTTTAAGTACATATGAACCTGGTAAAAAAGTACAAGGTTTATATTTGTACGGTAAATTTGGTGTAGGGAAAACGTATTTGTTAGGAGCAATTGCGAATGAGCTTGCTCGAAAGAAAATAAGTTCGATGCTCGTATACTTCCCTGAATTTCTACGTGAAATTAAAAGTTCGATTCAAGATAATTCAATTGGGGAAAAGATTGATGCGGTGAAACGCGTACAAGTTTTAATGTTAGATGATATTGGAGCAGAAGCGATGTCAAGCTTTGTGCGTGATGATGTACTCGGTGCAATTTTGCAATTCCGTATGTTAGAAAACTTACCGACGTTCTTTACGTCTAACTTTGATTTTAAACAGCTAGAACATCATTTAACATATACGCAGCGCGGTGAAGCGGAAGAAATGAAAGCAGCTCGTATTATGGAGCGAATTAAATATTTAGCGAAACCAATTCCAATTGGCGGGAAAAACCGTCGTCATAAGTAAAGAGTAAGCTGAGAAGCTTGCTCTTTTTTTCGTAGTTAAACGCTTTTTAAAGTAGTCGAATGATAAAATGAAAAGTTCTTATTGAAAATTCCTAGTAGCTTGTATCATTTTTTTCTCCCTCCCTTAATATATATAAAATTAGCAAGCCATATCGAGTGGATTTTCTAACGATAGGAAATGTAATTCTACTAAGAGTGAACTTTCACGCGGGACGGACTCTTATAGGATTTGTAACGTATAGATACAGTCCTTTAGAGCAGGGATAAAAGGGGGGACAAAAGTGATTGAAATTTGCTTCGAAGAAAAAAATGATGCTATGCATGTATATAGACAACTACTGAAAAGAGCGGAACTGTTATATAAGGAAACGAGTGTATATTTACAGGAACAAAAAGTGGTGATTCACATACCAGTATGTGAATCAAATTATATTGAAAAGATTTTATTGCCAGTAATGGTATATTTCATTGTGAATGTGAAACAAAATGAGTGGATATATACAATATTAAAAGAGAAGTTTTTTTATGAAGAAGAGGAAGAGTGTCATCAAATATTGCATATGGCACAAGAGATTTTAAAAGGAAGAAGAAAAGGAATTGCTCGTGAATTAACACGTCACACATTTGAATCATATATTAAATCCTCTTTAAATAACTGGCTTTGTGATCCACTTTCATTCTCGTTTTCATCATATGTTCGTTTTCGTCTTCGTACATATAGGGAAATGGTAGCTAAGCTTGCTGAAGTGGCAATTGATGAGTATAAGTTAGAACAAGAATATCAAATGTTTATTGAAACGCTCCGGCAACAAGTTCGTAGCCGGAAATCACGTTTGTCATGTGTGCATCTTATTTTTGATGAAAGTTTTATTTTCTATGATGATAAAGGTAGACGTTTAAAACAAGAGAAATTGGTTCAATATATAGATGAAGACTTATTAAAACAAAAGGATGTATATATTGATACGAAAGTAATTGCACCACTTCTTTCTATTTCGCCGAAAAAAATTTATTTATATACGAAAGAACAAGACCATAATATGATTATTACTTTGCGAAATGTATTTCAAGAACGGGTACAATTACATGGATTACATGAGTTTGAGCGCAATGTGAAAAATTTAAAAAATAAAGGTAACGCCCTTGATTTTCTAAGTTTTTGAGCATATAATTACCTACATAAATGAAATATATTGAAATGTCATGATGAGGACATGAGTAGTTTTCTACGATTTTCAGAGAGGGAAGCCTTAGGGTGTGAGCTTCCTAGTACGGGATTATTACTTACCACCTCTAAACTTTAGCAGTGAACGGTTTTTCTAGTAATTGCTAACGGACAACACCGTTATGTTGAACTTGAGCAATTAACAATTATGTTAATTGGAACAAGGGTGGAACCACGAATTCAACACTCGTCCCTTTTTACGGGATGAGTGTTTTTTATTTTGAGAAAAAGAGGAGTGACCAGTGATGGCAGATGTAGTTAAAATTACTTTCCCTGATGGAGCTGTGAAGGAGTTTCCAAAAGGCGTAACAACTGAAGAAATCGCAGCTTCTATTAGCCCAGGCTTAAAGAAAAAAGCTGTGGCTGGAAAATTAAATGATGAGATGATCGATCTTGTTACACCAATCGAAGAAGATGGTGCAGTTTCTATCATTACATTAGATTCTGAAGATGGCTTATATATTTTACGCCACTCAACAGCTCACCTTTTAGCACAAGCGTTAAAACGTTTATATAAAGATGTTAAGGTTGAGCTTGGCATTGGTCCAGTAATTGAAAATGGCTTCTACTACGATATTGATATGGAAGAAGCAATTACAGTTGAAGACTTCAAGAAAATTGAAAAAGAAATGCAAAAGATTGTGAACGAGAACTTAGAAATCGTTCGTCATGAAGTACCACGTGCAGAAGCAATTCGTCGTTTTGAAGAAATCGGCGATGAGTTAAAATTAGATTTAATTAACGATCTTCCAGAAGATGCAGTTATTTCAATCTATGAGCAAGGCGAATTCTTCGACCTTTGCCGTGGTGTTCACCTTCCATCTACAGGGAAAATTAAAGTATTTAAATTATTAAGCGTTGCGGGTGCTTACTGGCGCGGCGATAGCAATAATAAAATGCTACAACGTATTTACGGTACTGCATTTGTTAAGAAAGCAGAATTAGATGAGCACTTACGTATGCTTGAAGAAGCGAAAGAGCGAGATCACCGTAAATTAGGTAAAGAATTAAAACTATTTACTAATAGCCAAAAAGTAGGACAAGGTTTACCACTTTGGTTACCAAAGGGTGCAACAATCCGCCGCATTATCGAGCGTTACATCGTTGATAAAGAAGCAAGCTTAGGCTATGATCACGTATACACTCCAGTACTAGGAAGCAGAGAGCTTTATGAAACTTCTGGTCACTGGAACCACTACCGTGATGGCATGTTCCCATCAATGGAAATGGATAATGAAGAGTTAGTTCTTCGTCCAATGAACTGCCCTCACCACATGATGGTTTATAAAAACGATATTCACAGCTACCGTGAATTACCAATCCGTATTGCGGAACTTGGAACAATGCACCGCTATGAAATGTCAGGTGCGTTATCTGGATTACAACGTGTACGCGGAATGACTTTAAACGATGCGCACATTTTCGTACGCCCAGATCAAATTAAAGAAGAGTTAAAACGTGTTGTAAACTTAACGCTAGAAGTGTACAAAGATTTCGGTTTAGAGAACTACTCATTCCGTCTATCGTATCGCGACCCAGCAGATACTAAAAAGTACTATGCTGATGATGAGATGTGGGAAAAGGCACAAGGTATGTTAAAAGAAGCTATGGATGAAATGGGTCTTGATTACTATGAAGCTGAAGGGGAAGCGGCATTCTACGGTCCAAAACTTGACGTTCAAGTTCGTACTGCTCTTGGAAAAGACGAAACACTTTCAACTGTACAATTAGACTTCTTACTTCCAGAACGCTTTGAATTAGCTTACGTTGGTGAAGATGGTAAACAACACCGTCCAGTTGTAATTCACCGTGGCGTTGTATCAACTATGGAACGTTTCGTAGCCTTCTTAATTGAAGAATACAAAGGTGCATTCCCAACTTGGTTAGCTCCAGTTCAAGCACAAGTAATTCCAGTTTCTCCGCAAGTACATTTAGACTATGCGAAGAAAGTACAAGATGAATTACGCCGTGCTGGTATCCGTGTTGAATTAGATACTCGTGAAGAGAAAATTGGTTACAAAATCCGTGAAGCACAAATGCAAAAAATTCCGTACATGCTTGTAGTAGGTGACAATGAAGTAACTGAAAACGGCGTAAACGTACGTAAATACGGTGAACAAAAATCAGAAACAATCGCATTAGATGCTTTTGTTGATATGATTAAAGTAGAAGGAAAACGATAAGAAAAAGCCGCGGTATACCGCGGCTTTTCTATGTAATATGAGTAAGGGAAATTAGAAAAAAAAACCATGTAACACTTATCGTAAAAAAGTATTGCAAGTATGTTAGTTGTTTGTTACAATATTTCTTGTTGTTAGTAAAACACATCGCGTCTTCTTGACAGACGTCATGTCCTATGATAAACTCATCAAGGATAATAGAATATTGTTTTGTGGAACAAGTAGAAGCACCCGCTTCTCACCTGATGGACGCATTCGCAGTTTACAGGTAAATGTATTTCTTACTTAAGATTTTACAAGTGTGGGTGTCGTATGCCCGCACTTTTTTTGTCGGGTTCTATGACTACAAACTATGTTCTGAGAAAACCTTGGAGGTGGCTTACTATTAGCAAGGATATGATGATTAACGAGCAAATTCGTGCACGTGAAGTACGTTTAGTTGGCGCAAATGGCGATCAACTTGGAATCAAGTCTCGTAATGACGCTTTAGACTTAGCTGCAAATCTTAATCTTGATTTAGTATTAGTTGCTCCAAATGCGAAACCGCCAGTATGCCGCATTATGGACTACGGTAAATTCCGCTTTGAGCAACAGAAGAAAGAAAAAGAACAGCGCAAAAATCAAAAAGTAATTAGCATGAAAGAAGTTCGTTTAAGTCCAACAATTGATGAACACGACTTTAACACAAAACTTCGTAATGCTATCAAGTTTTTAGAGAAAGGCGACAAGGTTAAAGCGTCAATTCGCTTTAAAGGACGTGCCATTACTCATAAAGAAATCGGTCAACGTGTTTTAGATCGCTTCTCAGAAGCTTGTGCTGAAGTTAGTACAATCGAATCTAAGCCTAAAATGGAAGGACGCAGTATGTTCTTAGTTTTAGCACCGAAAAACGATAAGTAATAGATAGAGGAGGAAATACCTATGCCTAAACAAAAAACTCATCGCGGCGCTGCAAAGCGTTTCAAAAAGACTGGATCAGGTAAACTGAAACGTTCTCACGCTTACACAAGCCATTTATTCGCTAACAAATCTACAAAAGCTAAACGTAAACTACGTAAAGCTGGTGTAGTAAGCGCTGGTGACTTCAAACGCATTCGTCAAATGCTTGACAACTTAAAATAAGTTCGGCTGATATATAGAACAATTAGGAGGTAATATTATGCCAAGAGTAAAAGGTGGTACAGTTACTCGTCAACGTCGTAAAAAAGTAATTAAATTAGCAAAAGGTTACTACGGTTCAAAAAATACATTATTCAAGGTTGCTAACCAACAGGTTATGAAATCTCTAATGTATGCATTCCGTGACCGCCGTCAAAAGAAACGTGACTTCCGTAAATTATGGATTACACGTATCAACGCAGCAGCTCGTATGAATGGTCTTTCTTACAGCCGCTTAATGCACGGTCTTAAAAATGCTGGCATCGAAGTTAACCGCAAGATGCTTGCTGACTTAGCTGTTCATGACGAAAAAGCTTTCGCTGAATTAGCAACAGTTGCAAAAAACAACATTAACTAATTAATTAGTTGAAACCTTAGAAGATTTTTCTTCTAAGGTTTTTTTATTTGTATGCAAAGAGAAGTGTGTCGTTATCGATATGACAAAATCAATATAAAAGTTATAGCAATATAGAAGAATATATATATGAAGTCAGGAGAATCCTCCTGGCTTCTTTTAATTATCACCCTCTGGAAAGAAGAGTATCTTTCCTACCTGAAACGACACTGCTATAATGGAAAGATGATATGGAACTTTCATCAGATAAAATAACATTTTCATTAGTGGACAATACACAGATAATGATTACCTATCACCAATCGGAGTGAACAATCTAATCGTGATGACTGAAACGTATTTGTAAATTAAGGACAAGCTATTTTGTAAAGAGGTAAATGGCTTACTTATTAATAAGAAACGAAAAATAATAATGAACTTTGAAATGAAACAACATTGTTGCGTAACATGCGATGTTGGAGGAGGACAATAGAGTGGACTTACTACAACTATTTAAATTACAAAAAGAATTAGATGACCGTATTGCGAAAGAACATGACTTACAGCCGAAAAAATTGTTAAAAGAGAAAATGTTAGCTCTTCTTGTAGAAATTGGAGAACTTGCAAATGAAACACGTTGTTTTAAATATTGGAGCAACAAACCAGCATCAGAACGTGAAGTAATATTAGAAGAATACGTAGATGGTTTGCATTTTATTTTATCAATCGGAATTGATTTAGGTATTGATAAAAACTTCTTATTCTATAAGTGTGCACAGACGAATAAAACACAAGTAGAAATTTTCTTAGACACATATGCGAAGGTGATTCGTTTTACAGATCAACCGTCTATTACGAACTATATTGAATTATTTACAAGCTACCTTCGACTTGGACAAGCACTTGAGTTTGAACAAGAAGAGATTGAAAAGGCATATTTAGATAAAAACGAAGTAAATCATCAGCGTCAAACACAAGGATACTAAGTTAATTTTTGAATATTTCAATTTCCTTTTGTATAATGAAGTGACTGAAGAAAAAGGAGGGTGTTGGCAATGACAAAATTAGACGAGACATTGACAATGCTAAAAGAATTAACAGATGCACGTGGTATTGCGGGTAACGAGCGTGAACCACGTGAAGTAATGAAGAAATATATTGAGCCGTTTGCGGACGAACTTTCTACTGATAATTTAGGAAGTTTAGTTGCGAAAAAAGTAGGGGAAGAAAACGGCCCGAAAATTATGGTTGCAGGTCATTTAGATGAAGTTGGCTTTATGATTACACAAATTGATGATAAAGGTTTCCTTCGTTTCCAAACAGTTGGTGGCTGGTGGTCACAAGTTATGCTTGCACAGCGCGTAACAATTGTAACGCGTAAAGGAGATGTGACAGGTGTTATCGGTTCAAAACCACCTCATATCTTACCTCCAGAAGCGCGTAAAAAGCCAGTTGAAATTAAAGACATGTTCATCGATATTGGTGCTTCTAGCCAAGAAGAAGCAATGGAGTGGGGCGTACGACCAGGAGATCAAGTTGTACCTTACTTTGAATTCCAAGTAATGAAGAATGAAAAAATGTTACTTGCAAAAGCATGGGATAATCGAATTGGTTGTGCAATTGCAATTGACGTATTAAAACAATTAAAAGATGAAAAGCATCCAAATGTTGTATACGGCGTAGGGACTGTACAAGAAGAAGTCGGTCTTCGTGGTGCAAAAACATCTGCAAACTATATTAAACCAGATATCGCGTTCGCAGTAGATGTTGGTATCGCTGGCGATACACCTGGTGTAACGTCAAAAGAAGCGCAAAGTAAAATGGGTGATGGACCACAGATTATTTTATATGATGCTTCTGTTATTGGTCATACAGGTTTACGTGACTTTGTAGTTGATGTTGCTGATGAATTACAAATTCCATACCAATATGATTCAGTAGCGGGCGGCGGAACGGATGCAGGTGCAATTCATATTGCTGTAAATGGTATTCCGTCTATGGCCATTACGATTGCAACGCGTTACATTCATTCTCATGCGGCAATGTTACACCGTGATGACTATGAAAATGCAGTGAAGTTAATTGTAGAAGTTATTAAACGTCTTGATAAAGAGGCAGTACATAACATTACATTTAATTAATAGAAAAAGCGAAGGAGCCTCTCCTTCGCTTTTTTATGTTTTAAAAAGGCCGTTCTAATCCAGCTGCAGTATGAGCCCCTAAAATGATTAAACGAGTTAATTGCATAGCCATAAAATGTGGGGTATATATCATTCCTTTTTTTAGCCATGACATAATCATCCCAAGGTGGGCACCAGTAACGTAACTAATGAGAATATCACGTGGAACCATTAGTTTTTCATCGTTAGGTTGTGAAATAGAGAGGCTTAATGTTAAATGTGTTTGAATTGCTTTCATCATTTTATACGTATAATTTCCGGCAGCTTTATCACCAAGCATAACGTTATAGAAGTTCGCATTTTCTGCAATATGTTCGAACAAGGCCAAAAAACTTGGATGTGGTGAATCAAATGTAAGTTGAAAATCTTCTTTATTTCTATTTTTCGGTTTAATGACTTCTGTTAACTTCTCTAACATTTCTTCAATGCTTTTGTCTAATAAGTCATATTTATCGTGATAATGGCTATAAAACGTAGCACGATTTACAGGAGCACGTTCTGCAATATGTTGAACAGTTACATTTTCAAACCCTTTTTCGCCTACTAAAGCGACAAAAGCATCCTGTATGAGTTGTCTCGTCCGTTTTACACGTGGATCATTTGTATTTTTAATAGACATTTTTATTTCCCCTCGTTTAATTTTCTTTACTTAAACAACATATCAGCATTATATTGTTGTTTAAACGACATTTCATACGTAAATTGTCGGTTGTAGATTTAAAATAATTATTTATAATTATAAACGATAGTCCTTCAGAAATCAGCACCGCTCGCAGGTAGATAAATTTCGATTTACACCGCAGATGGTGTGATTTTTTTGTTTAAAAGTTAATATAATTAACAATTAAGCAATCTAAACAATAAGGACATAAATAGTTTAGAAAAAAATTATATGCGATATAAGGAGAGGAATGCAATGAATCAGTTTCGAAGAATGGTAATTATCAACATTATCACATTAATTGTACTAGTTGGCGGCGGTATTGGCGCTTATTACTATTACAACCAAACGGAAAATTACTTAAAAACAGACAATGCAAAGGTTGACGGAAAGGTAATTCCGATTGCCTCACCAGTAGCAGGTAAACTAACTGACTGGAAAGCTGAAGTAGGTAAGAACTACAATGAGAACGATAAA
>NZ_JAKUFR010000010.1:0-95062 GCF_022663555.1 Bacillus cereus group sp. BfR-BA-01381 | reverse complement strand
GTTTTGCTATTTTATTCGTTCTTGTTAAATCTGTAGACTTATAGTTTCTAAAAAGAACTTGTTGGTGGCAAGAGGGCGAAAAGTATAATCTAGCTTCTATTTTCTGTTTTTTCAGGTCTTCTATTACTTGTTTGTTGCGAACTTCTTCCGGACAAAGAATAGGCATAAATTGCTGAATAACTGCTTCTGTCTTTTGGAGTTTCCACCCTTTTTTCATTAACCCATTACTTTGTAACAACTGTTTATACCATTCAGAAATACGGGTGCGTTCTTTTAATTTGTCATCCCATTTTTTCATAGTTGCAATCCCAATCGCGGCTGCATATTCAGACATTTTACAATTAAACCCCATCATCGTGCATTCACGGTTTGTATCAAATCCGAAATTACCCATTCTTTTAATACGTTGTATATCTTCTTCGTTTTTACTATATATGAGCCCTCCTTCACCAATTCCGAAAGGCTTTGTTGCATGAAAGCTATATACGATTATTCCACTAAAATCTTGACCGTAATGCATCCCTCCATTCATTAATCCAAATCCCGGTGCCGCATCTACGACAACCGGAACACCCTTTTTCTCTAATTCTTCATATTCTTCTAAGTTCATCCATGAGCCAAAAGTTGCGTACGGGACAACAATTGCAACCTCTTCTTTTAATTCTTCAATCTTATCCCAGAGTACTGTTTTATCCATATACCAATCATCTATTGCAATATCAATAAAATAAGGTTCCAAACCACACCAAATAGCCGCTAATGGAGTTGCAGGGAATGTAAAACTAGGCATGAGGGCATACTTTCCTTTTTTTCTTTTCTTAAGTTGAATGGCCGTCATTAACCCTAACGTTGCGTTTGCTACTGTTGTAACAGCTCCCCTGTTCTGAAAAAATCCCGACATAATTGTTTGTTCAAAACGTTGATTTATAGGTCCATAATTCGTATATATGTGCGATGCATCAATTTCCTTCAATTCATCTAAATACTCAATTACTGGTACAGTTGAAGCACGTAAAAAAGGAATATTCTCCATATCTATCTATTCCTTCCTATCATTTTCGGACAATATAGAGCATATCTGTTTCAGATAATCCAAATTTCCTCGCACCTTTCATTCCTTGTCTTTCAGCTATGTTATATAATTCCACCTTAAATCCTGCATTCGTTAATCGTTGAATGAATCCCGATTGATTATAAATTCTCACATGATCTTCTTGACCAAAAGCTAATTTTCTCAATTGTGGTGTTACAATTAATTTATTCTCTATAATAGAATCTACATTCATTACGATTGGTACTTGAATAATTCCCCATCCATTTGGTTTTAAAACCCTATATAACTCTCGCATTGCTTTATCGTCGTCAAGAACGTGTTCTAATACATGGCTACATAAAATTACATCAAACGTATTACTATCATATGTAATACTTGTAACATCAAT
Source organism: Bacillus cereus group sp. BfR-BA-01381 (assembly GCF_022663555.1). NCBI lineage: Bacteria > Bacillati > Bacillota > Bacilli > Caryophanales > Bacillaceae > Bacillus > Bacillus cereus group sp. BfR-BA-01381. The sequence goes on along the minus strand of NZ_JAKUFR010000010.1, from coordinate 93,620 downwards.
TTCCTTCATTAATGGATCCTTTGGTTCTATATCCCCACATACATACGTAATATTTTTATACTCGTTAAACCAATCCCTTAAATTCGCTTCAGGTGCAATATGAAGCATAGTATATTTTCTACTTAACAAGTCCGTTTCCGTTTCAATGTACGCACGATACAATCTTTCACGATCCATTGAACTACAAACTGGACATATCCCTGTATCTTTATTCCACATCTCAAATTTATATTTCGGAAAATCATAATCTGCTGGCCAAGGTAAAAATTTTTCAAATTGTTGATTGCAATATTGACAATAACAAGATTCTTTCTCAAACAGATGAGCAACTAGCTTGTTCAATCCTTTTTTAATCTTTTCATTATAAATTTGATCTAGTTCTCCATTTCTTACTGCATCCTTAACTATAAATCCCGTATTTTCTAAACAATAGGATAGGCTCTCTTTATAATCCCTCTCAGAACTTAAAAACCCACTATTATATGCATCTATAATTAATTCAATCCACTCTTCAATTGTCATTAAAATAAAATGCATTTGTTTTTGATTTTGTCCACTATGTTGTCTAAAATAGCTAAGAGGCTCTTTTATATAAACTACTTTCCCTTTCCTCATCATATCTAACCAAGTTGCAATGTCATTAATAGCAGAATAAGCCTTCCCTTTAAAATACCCAAACTTCCCTTCAAACATATCTCGATTAAATAGAACAGTTGTCGGCTCACCAACTATATTTTTTAAGTTTTTTAACATATAATTCCCTAATTCTTTTCCTTCAAAAAGTGTAGTTTCTTTCGCGATTTTCATATTCAATGTTGAAGGTGGTAATATCTCTCCGTTCTCATCAATCAGTTCACGATATGACGTCACAAATGAAATATTTTCTAACGTCAAAAAGTATTTCATCATTCTCTCGATCTTTTCATGATGAAATAAGTCATCATCTAATAAAAAGTTTATATAATCCCCGTTCGCAAGTTCTATACACTTATTAAAGTTTTGAGCAACTAACGGAGTTTCATTTTTAACATATGTAATACACTCATATTCACGTAAATACGGTTGAATCATAGCATTGACTTCATTATTTGTACTGTCGTCAGAAATAATAATTTCAATATTTTCATATGTTTGATTCAGGGCGCTGTTAAGCGCCAATTCCAAGTAATACGGCCTATTGTACGCAGGAATAAGTATACTTACTTTCGGTAAAGGAGAATTATTATTTATATGTTGTTTTTTCTTTTCCATGTTTATTTTCTTTTCTTTAATTTTTTGATAATAGTCTAATGTATATAATATTGATGATGGAACTATCCTTCTTGCATAATCTAGAAAATTAGTTATCGCTTTATCTAACTCTTTTTCGTTAGATAAGAAACCATATTTTTCTCCTGCTAGAATACTATGTGAAAAATCTTCTAATCCATCCATCATTTTATTAGATTCATTTAACTGTTGATCTGGATGTAATCGAAAGTAACTCAGTGTCTCTGCTATATATACTGCTTTTCCTTTACTTAATAAAGATAACCATGAAGCTATATCTACGTTACAAAGATACCTCCTCTTATCAAAAATCCCATACGGTTCTTGTAAATCATTTTTACGAAATAAAACTGTTGTCGGTTCTCCAATATAATTTTTTTGATCGACAATTACCCTATTTGCTAATTCTGTTCCCTCTATAATCGTATCCTCTTTAAATAAACGGACAGTTGAATAAATATGTCGTAGTTCTTTCCCTTTTTCATCAATTACTTGACGATGGGATGTTACAAGCTTAATTTCATTATCTAAATCATTGAAAAAATACTTCATCATTTTTTCAATTTTATCCACATGAAAGATATCATCGTCCATTAAAAAATTTATATACTCACCGCTCGCTTCATGAAATAACATTAGAGCATTTTCAAACTGTCCAAGAGTTGACCTGTTTTTTATATAAGTAATATTTGAATGATCACATAAGTATTTTTGTAACACCTTTTCTGTTTCATCATTCGTACTATCATCTCCAACTATAATTTCTATATTAGGGTACGTTTGTTCCAACACACTACATAACGCCTCTTCAAAGTAGCGTGGACGATTATATGTAGGAATTAATACACTTACCAACGGAAGTTGATCTACCACCTCTTCATTTCTTTCAATACGAGTTCTCATTTTACTCTCTCACCTCTTCGCATATTATTTATATACGCGACACAAAAATCACATTACTTTAACCGAATGGAGCCTATATACTTTTATGCAGACATGAAACGAAATATCATACTTTTCGTTCCTGAATAAACATATTTAATAACACGGACATTTTATTTGCACCTTTTTTATTCATATGATCACTATCATAAAAATCATCATCGCAAAATAATGGCGAATCAAATAAATCTATAATTTGAAAAGAATATTGAGATTGAAAATCTTTTATAACGTTATAAAAATCTTCTTTTAATTTCTTACTACTACAATTGAAATAATGTGAAGTAACAGGAAATACAACAATTAGTGGTTTTATATCATGTTTTAAAAGTAATTCTAAATATGTTTTAAAAATTGTTTTATTTTCAACTAAAGTATGAGGATATGACAATTTAGCATGTGAAGCTGCTCTTATTTTTCCGTGTTCTTCAAAAGGAATGTGAAGAGGAGTGATATTCCATTCAGCATTTATCCAGGGCAATATCAATGATTCATCTGTTAGTTCGTCTAATAAAATATATTCAAAATGCAAATTAAAAATAGAAAAAAGTGGTTTCGGGGTATCTAGATGTGAGAATCCATCAGTGGATAGAGGAGAATGAACTACAGTATGATGGCCGTCTTGAAACAATGGATAATATACTTTGTGAATTCTATATGATTCAGATGATAACGACATGTCAAAGTAAAACGAGAAATAAGCTATTCCTATCAAACAATATTGAAAGGAGTGATTGTTTGATAGAAGTTGTGATGCTATTAAATAATCATAGTATAAATCTTGCGATGGAAGTGTTAGTTTTATTGACTTTTTTGAGAGGAGCTCCGCACTTATGCCACAATGCGGATAAGACAAGCCCGTCGCAAACAATTCATACGTCGGATCACCCTTTGCTTTTTTCATAGAAATGTATAAAGACATAAGATCCGGATTTATTTGATAGATAGAAATTAATTTATTCCTCCATTCATACATGTATTTTGTTAAATTAATAATTTTTGTACTTTGCACGCCCCTATTTATCAATTCATTTGTAAGTTTTTCTGCGTCCACTCTCCAAATGATTATATATTGAAAAGAATTTTCTATTTGAACAATGGCTGAAACATCTACAACATGAACGATTGTTTTACATTTATTTTTGTCTAATGCATTTTGAATCTTCCCCTTTGATAATTCATCACTTAAAACAATAATTTTATACTGCTCCTTCATATATATCCCCTCCATTATATGTATAATATGAAATTCATTTTTCATTCGTAACGATCATATACATTTGCCATCCATCATAAACAAGAATAGAATATTCATTTCAAAACAAAAAAATAGCTCCACCATTAGGCGTAGCTATTTTTCCATTACATACTTAATAAAATTATATTCCTTTGTCTAACTCATAAAGCATACGATACTTTTCGTTTTCTTTCAGAAGTTGTTCATGACTACCTTGCATCACAATTTGACCACGATCAAGGAATATTACTTCATCAACATGCTCCATTCCTACAAGATGGTGCGTAATCCAAATTACTGTCTTTTCTTCCGTTGCAGAAAACATCGTTTCAATTAAAGATAATTCTGTCTTTGGATCTAAGCCGATTGTAGGTTCATCTAGTACAATGATTGGTGCTTCTTGCATTAGCGTTCTTGCAAAAGCAACCCGTTGTCTTTCCCCACCAGAAAATCTTTTTCCCATCTCATGCATTTTTGTTTGTAATCCATCTGGAAGAGAAGCAATATGAGAAGCTAATTGTGCTTTCTCTAAAGCTTTCCATATCTCTTCATCAGTTGCCTCTGGTTTGCCGATTCGCACATTATTTCCAATTGTCGTATCGAATAAATGCGGCTTTTGATTCAATACAGAAATATATTTTGATAAAAGATTCGTGTGAGCATGTTCACTATTCAATAAAACTTCACCATGTAACGGGCTTAGCGCACCTGTTAACAATTTTAATAAAGTAGATTTTCCGGTTCCGCTTCTTCCTAAAATGGCAATTTTCTTTCCTGCTTTTATTTGCAATGATACGTCTTTCAATATCATTTCATTACTATGTGGGTAACTATACGATACATGATTTAATTCAATGTCTATACGTTTTGGTGCAACATAATCTTTATCTCCATGTAATTCCTTTTCATCCTGTAAAACACCATTACCTTCTACTTGATTGAGACGATGAGCGGATTCTACATATGATGGAATTCGATCGATAGCATCTGACAGAGGAATTAACGCGTTTGTGACAGATAACGTCATTAAGACGAAAGCCGCAATAACGGTAGGAGCAATTTGTTCACTCGCAGCCTCATTTCCAGTCCATATAATCATTGAAATAACTACAATACCCACTACTAATTGAATAATACTATCCCGAATATGATTCCAACGCTTCATTCTTTTTTCCGTTTTTAACAACTGAGCATTTTGCTCTACATACTTATTAATAAATTCATCTTTTCTACCACTTGCTTGCCAATCAGATAATCCAAAAACAGCGTCTGTTAGTTGTTGATACAAACGGTTTCTTCCTTGTTTTAAAGCAACATGATTTTGCTTCATTAAAAGTAATGATACAAACGGAAGAAGAAAAACGATAATAGCTAACATACATGCTGCAATAAGTGCAAACACTACGTCAAATGCACCGATAACAAGTACGAATATGCTATATACAACTAATGCTAATATGCTAGGAAATATTGTACGTAAATATAAGTTTTGCAAATGCTCTATATCTTCGGATAATATCCCTAACATATCGCCCGTTTGAAATCGTGAACGAAAAAATAACGCCTGTGGTTCTACTATTCCATATAGTTTCGTTCTCATCTTTTCTAATATGCGTAGTACAACATCGTGTCCAACTAAACGCTCTACATAATGAAATACCGCTTGCCCTATACTAAACGCACGTGTTGCAACGATAGGAACATATACAGCCATTACATTTTCTGGTCTAAGAGCAGATTTAGAGATTAAATAACCTGAAATGAAAAGTAGCATCGCACCTGAACTAACTCCAAGCAGACCAAGGAAAATAGTTACAGTCATTCTACCTTTGTTTTGCTGTATATACGGTTTAATCCAGTTACTCATCTCTATCCCCTCTCTTTCCTGTGAACATGTAATGCCTCATTCTTTACAAGTTCTTCATAGGTTCCACTTTCTATCATTTTCCCTTTATTTAAAATAAGAATATGATCCATTTGTTTCATCCAGTGAAGACGATGTGTTGCAAGAAATACTAACTTACCTTCAAACAGACGTAACATTGCTTTCTTTATTTCAAATTCAGTTTCAATATCAAGATGTGCCGTAGGCTCATCTAATAAAATAATTGGCTTTTTACTTAAAAGTGCACGCGCCATAGCGACACGTTGTTCTTGTCCGCCACTCAGCATACGCCCACCTTCTCCAATTCTTTCATACATTCCATTTGGAAGCGATGTAACGAGTGAACGAAGACCGACTTCATTCATAACTCTTTCCACTTCTTCATCAGTTGTATTTGTTTCATAGAAACAAATGTTATCTTTTAATGAAAGCGGGAAAATATAAGGTTGCTGCGGAATATAAGCAATATTCTTTTGCCACTCTTCACGAGTAGACCCGTCAATTTCCACACCATTTACGATCATCTTTCCACCAGAAGGAGTTAAAAATCCAGCTAATACATCGATTAACGTCGATTTCCCTGCCCCACTTTCACCAATTACACCTATAGCACCGTTTCCATTCCAAGTAAAATCAATTCCCTCTAATATACCTTTTTCAGATTCATCATTCTTTACTTTTACATCTTGTAATTTCAAGTTACTAGAGGAATTCCATATTAGATCTACATTAGATTCTTTCTTACCTATTTCTTTTTGTCGCTGTAAAATCTCTTCTATTTGCTCCATTGCAAGTTGTCCATCTAACGTAGCATGATAATTTGCTCCAACTTGTTTAATAGGTAAAAAATATTCTGGAGCTAAAATTAAAATTGTAAGGGCTGGTAATAGTACAATTGTCCCATCTATTAAACGTATCCCTAATCCGACAGCTACAAATGCAATGGATAAACTCGTAAAGAAATCTAATGCAAATGAAGAAAGAAAAGCAACTCGCAAAGTACGCATCGTTGCTTTTCTATACCTTTTACTTACTTTTTCAATCTTTCCTTCGTGCTGTTTACTTTTTCCTAAATACTTTAATGTTTCTAATCCTTTTAACGTATCTACAAAATGATTAGAAAGTACTCGATATGACTCATATTGGCTATCTGCCATTTTCTGCGCTGCTAATCCTAGTAGGATCATAAATATAATTACGATAGGAATCGTTACAACTAAAATGATTCCAGACTCAATATCTAACGTAAAAACATATAGTACAATTAGTCCCGGTACGATACTACTTCTAATCATTTTAGGAATTGTTAATTCAATATATGTTTTAAATTTCTCAATACCTTCTATCGATAAGGTAACCAGATGACCTGTTCCAGCAGTTTGAACATACCGTGGACCTAATGTGAAATACGCCTCTATTAATTGTTTTCGCAGTAGCGATCCTGTTTTTTCAGCGAAACGTTCCACTAATATTTGCGATATTCGCACTAGCAAGTGACGTACTGCAAACGTGATTCCGAAATAAACTGTTTCATTTAACACAGATTGCACTGCTTCTCCCTGAAATAAAAACGTAATAGCTCGCGCTAAAAACACTGTTTGTGCAATAATACTAAAAGCTTCTAACATGCTAATGATTGTTAACACTACATATAAAACTCGGCTACCAGGATACGACGGAAGTCCTCTTTTTCTTTTCATTAGTACTCCAAATCTTTATCTGACTTAACAGGTTGTCTAAACACATAGAAACTCCATATTTGACTTCCCAAAACAAATGGCAATATAGCAATTGAAAAATACGTCATCAGTTTTAGTGCATAATCTCCTGATGCTGCATTATAAATTGTCAAATCGTATATTGACCCTAACGAGCTAATTAAGACACGTGGGAACATGCCAGCAAACACACTCGCACTTAGTAAAATGATTGTTAAACTTGTCATAAAGAAAGCCCAACCATCTCTTCTTCTTTTATTTAATAATGTTGACGCACATAACGCTACAAAAGCTCCGATTGGAACCATAATCCACTCTGTACCATGACCAGTGAAAATATCTGTTTTCCATAACCCTACACCGGCAAAAATAAGAAGTGCTATAATTGCGAGTGGTGCAATTTTCAACGCGGCAATACGTGCACGTTCTCTTAACTTACCTGTTGTACGTATAGTAAGGAATTGCAATCCGTGAACAATACATAACAGAAGGAACATAACTCCTCCAAGTAATGCAAATGGATGAAGTAATTGTAAGAATCCACCTACAGCATTTTTCGTCTCATCAATTGGAATACCTACCATAAAGTTAGCAATGGCAACTCCCCAAAGGATAGGCGGTAGTAAACTTCCTAAAAACATACCCCAATCCCAAAAGCCTTTCCATTTATGATTATCTATTTTTGCACGGAATTTAAAGGAAACACCTCTAATAATTAAAGCAAGAAGCATAAATACAAATGGAATGTAAAACCCACTAAATAAAGTTGCATACCAATGCGGGAATGCCGCAAACATAGCGCCACCTGCACAAACAAGCCATACTTCATTCGCGTGCCAAAATGGACCAATTGTATTTAAATATATTCTTTTCTCTAAATCGTTTTCTCCTAAAAACCTTGAAACTATACCTACACCAAAATCGAAACCTTCAAGTACAAAGAAGCCCACGAATAAAACTGCAATGATAATAAACCACAACTCATTAAGAGATAACATACTCATCCTCCTTATCAAATGGATCATGGCTTTGAGAATCCTGTTTCGCTTTCTTATTCTCATGTCCTTTAATAATACGAACGAATAAGTAAACTGTAATTCCACCTATAATTAAATATAATGATGTGAACGAAACTAAAGAGAATAGCACTTCTCCGAACGTAACATTTGGAGATACAGCATCTTCAGTTTTCATAACACCGAAAACTACCCAAGGTTGACGTCCCATTTCAGTCATAATCCATCCTACTGTATTACCGATAAACGGTAGTGAAATTGCATACACCATTAATTTTAAATACCAAGTTTTTTCAGCTAAACGATCTTTTCTTGATAAGAACCATCCGTACGCTCCTAGAAGAAGCATAAATGTTCCACTCATTACCATCGCTCTAAAGCTCCAGAACATCGTGTGTACCGGTGGAATATAATCTCCAGGCCCATATTTTTCTTCATATTGCTTTTGAATTTGATTCATCCCTTCTACTTGACCGCTAAATTTATCATATGATAATAGACTTAGCATATACGGGATTTGAATTTCAAACGAATTCTCTTTCTTCTCCGCATCAATTTTCGCAAATACTGTAAATGGCGCTGGATCTTCACTCGTATTCCATAACGCTTCAGCTGCTGCCATTTTCATTGGGTGTGTCTTAATTAATTGTTGTGCTTGCGCATGACCGAAGAATAATACTAGCGCCGTTGTAAGTGTTCCAACAATGATAGAAATGCGGAACGATTTTTTAAACACTTCAGTTTCTTGCGCTTTCGTTATTTTCCATGCACTCACACCTGCAATAAAGAATGCACCAGTTGCAATTGCCGCTGTAATGGTATGCGGGAATTGTACCCATAATTGTGGATTTTGGATAATCGCTAAGAAATCATTCATTTGTGCACGTCCATCTGCTGCCATTTCATATCCTACTGGCGATTGCATAAATGCACTTGCAGTTAAAATCCAAAATGCTGATAACATTGTTCCAATTGAAAGGAGCCAAATACATAAAAGGTGAATGCGCTTCGGTAATTTATCCTCACCGAATACCCATAAACCTAAAAATGTAGACTCAATGAAAAATGCTAATAAGCCTTCAATCGCAAGTGATGGACCAAACACATCACCTACGAAACGTGAATAGGTTGACCAGTTCATGCCAAACTGGAATTCTTGTAGAATACCAGTTACTACACCTACTGCAAAGTTAACAAGGAATATTTGCGTCCAAAACTTCGTCATCTTCTTATAAATTTCTTGTCCCTTTACCACATATAACGTTTGCATTAACGCAATGATAAAAGCTAAACCAATAGACAGCGGAACAAAAAAGTAATGGAAAATCGTTGTTGATGCGAATTGTATTCGTGCCAATTCGAGCGTTTCCATACTACAATCACTTCCTTCATAGTTTTTATAATAAAAGTTAATTGAGCAATCTTATCAAACTCAATTATTAAGAAATATGAAAAGACAAAAACATTTTGTATGTATTGTCGAAAAATATGAAGTTTCAGTTTTTCAAACTATTGTAATGCTATTTTTTACCTTTTCACTATTTCTGTAGTGTTTTATTCGTTAATCGAATTGTATAATATACCTGCATAGTAAATTCAGCTGATTTTTGACGTATTATTGACATCATTTTGTCTGAAATATGTCTTTTGGTATTTTTTTGAATTAGATTTTTCTCATCGATAAAATGTGTTTTTTTAATATGAGACTTATCTTTGCATCAATAAAATAATCGTTTCTCTCTTTATACACTTGACTTTTCTACGAAAAAATGTCCTATTAACCAATGGATAAATTCGTTATTTTTTTGTCAAGAGAAAAATGTATTTCTAAAATTCAAACATGAAATATTGTTATTCAAAAATAGGAAATAACCTCCTCTTTTCAGATTAAAAATTCACTTTTTTGTCATTTTTTCAAACTAAAATAAATTAAAAAATACCGAGAATCCATTAGACTCTCGGTATTTTTTAATTTATTTTGCTGTATGTTTTCTAATAGCCGGTAAAATTTCAGTAGCAATTAATTCAATGTTTTTCTCAATTTTATCAAATGTTACACCACCAAAATCAATTTCTGCCATAAAACGTTGTTGCCCAAACAATTCATATTGGTAAAGCATTTTTTCGATAATTTGTTGTGGGCTACCAACCATTAACGCGTCACGGTAATCTATTGCATTTGTAAATTGTTGTTTCGGATACCCGCCACCGCGTAGCGTAAGCATACCAGCATTAATGTGAGGATAGTATTCACTAAGTGCATCTTGTGAATTTTTTGCTGTGTAAAATAAACTCGTTGTTGCAACTGGCAAACTCGCTGGATTAAATCCACTTTGCGCAGCCGCCTCACGGTAAGCATCTACTGATCCTTTAAAGTTAATAGCTGGGCCACCTAGTGTTGTTATCATCATTGGTACACCTGCACGTCCTGCTTTAATCGCACTAGCTGGTGGGCCACCAACTGCACGCCAAATTGGTAAGTTATTATTTTTAGCTCTTGGAATAACCGATGCATGCGCAAGCGGTGCCCTGAACTGTCCATTCCATGTTACATGTTCCTCTTTATTAATTTTTAATAAAAGATCCATCTTCTCTTCAAATAACTCTTCATAATCATTCACATCATAACCAAGTAAACTATATCCCCCAATACGGGATCCACGACCAGCCACAATTTCTGCACGTCCATTAGAAATCAAATCAAGTGTAGCAAAGTCCTCGTATACTCGTACCGGATCAGATGTACTTATTATCGTTGCTGAACTTGCAATTTTTATATTTTTCGTAGCTTGCGCAATAGCTCCTAAAATAACCGTATGAGCTTGCGTTGTAAAGTGCGTTTGATGACTTTCACCGACAGCAAATACATCAAGTCCAGCTTCATCCGCTAACTTTGCTGTTTTAATTAATTCATGAATTCTTTGTTCAGCACTAATTTTCTCTCCGTTATGTGGATTTAAAACATGATCCCCAATTGAATATAATCCAAACTCCATTCCTTTACTTGTATTCATACGGTATTTTTCCATCATTACTCTCTCCTTTGATGAGGTATTATTAGTTTCTCTTTTAAAAACATTTGTAAGTCAAATGTTTTTCCCTATTGCTTACAATATCACTTGATTAGTCAATTGATATTGTAAAAAAAATTACTCTTGCGGTAATTCTTTTTTTTCACTATGCTTATGAACTTTCGTCATTAGCTCGTATAACATTTTCTGCTCTTCTTCATTTAATACATCATCAAAAAACGATGATTGAAATGCAAGTTGCTCTGGCAATGCTTTCTCTAAGGCCGCTTCCCCTTGCTCTGTCAGACTAATTGTTTTCGTTTTCCAATCTTGTTTTCGTACAATATATCCTTCTTTTTCAAGACGCGTTAACATTCGAGAAATACCGCCTTGTGTAACAGTTACCTTTTCAGCTAACTCCATTTGTGTTAGTGGTTGATACGTACGTATTTGCAAAAGCACATCAAATTGAGCAGTCGTTAAATCAAAACGTTTTAAAAACTCATTTGACATCTGATTACTTTGGTTCGTAAATCGTATTAAACGTAACCATATTAATGATCCTATCGTATTATCACGCATGTTTGATCACTTCCTATCGTGAATCTTACTATCACTTTACTACGCAAGTGATAAAAAAGCAAGAGAAAACGTGAAAAATATCTCATTAAATTATTGCATAAATAACGATAAGAAAGAATTCATGTTTAAATGAATTCTTTCTTATCGTTATTCTTAACTTTCCATTTCATTCATTACTATATGTAAAGCTCCCGCTGCTTTGGGCCAACCAACATAAAAAGCCATATGTGTTATTAATGCAACCAACTCATTCTCCATAATCGCATTTTGTTTAGCTAGCTTCAGATGAAATGGTAATTGTTCTGTATTACCAAGACTGATTAGTGCTGACACAGTACATAAACTTCTTTCTCGTAATGTTAAAGTGTCATCTCGCCACACTTCCCCGAACAGTATCTCTTCACTATAATGTGCAAATACAGGTGCCATTTCTCTCATTTTCTCTTGAATACAATATCCAATGGATTCATTCATCATTTCACTCCCCCTTCACTTTTATCAATTGCGCCATTCCTTGACCAAATGACCAATTTTCTGCAGATGTCTCATTTACCGTAATAAAAATATTTGCACTTTTTATACTAGAACATTCAGAAACCTTCGAGGATATCGACTGATATAGATCACTTTTCTGTTTTATTGTTCTTCCCGGTCCACATGTGATAGAAACATACATCATATTCTCTGTTCTCTTTTCTCCTCTTTCTAATAAATAATATGGATTATATAAAAAGTGATTTTGTTGACAGGGTAAAAACATTTGAAAGAAATCATTTTCAGGAATGTTAAAATGTTCAATTAATGAAAGATGAATACATTCACTTATCTTTTTGATTTCTTCTTTATTTAATTTATTTTCATGATAATAGACGTTCACAAAAGGCATACATTGTCATTCCTTTTTCTTAATTTAACTTCAACAAGTTTTCATCGTGAAATGTGCAAAATCTCATATAATGTAACACCTTTATTCGCTGTAATATCAGGCTTCTCTTCATAAAAATTAAACTGACTATATCCCCATTTATCTGGATTATATACTATTACATTTCCTAAACAATTTTCTACCTTTTCATCCACAATGATAGATTGAATCCCACTCAATGATTCACTTGGAGAAATACTTCCTTCATATTCAACAACATATCTACATTTCTTAAAATTACCCTTTACATTAACAACTAATGGAACACCTATATTTATTTGTTGCCATCCAAAAGATTGTAACATATTATCGTAATACCCTTTAAAGATAAATTTGTTCATTCCTTCATGACCATTCCAAATATATAAAGGTGCATAACAGTTATAGAAATTCCCTTCCTTACCCGCCTCAGTAATTAAATACGCTTTGAAATTCAATTCTTGAAACCCGTCCGTTTTATATCCATTATCCTCTACCCTTTTTCTAATAATATCCATGTCATAATCCTTTGGCAAAATGACCTTATATTGCATTCCAATCATGTTTATCACTCACTTTCCATCTTATATACACAATGATAAACCGATGATTGACTAACGTAAAATAGGTATAAATTATGTTTGGTATCATTTATAATGATATCGTATAAGGGGCTGTGATAAATGGAAATAAATGATCTTATTATATTCAAAACTGTGGCTAGCGAAGGTTCTATTAGTAAAGCTGCGAAAGAGTTAGGGTATGTTCAACCGAACGTAACTGAGCGAATTAAAAAATTAGAACAAGAGTTAGAAACACCTTTACTACATAGAGATAACAAAGGCGTTTCTTTATTACCTTCTGGTGACATTTTATTAGACTATACAAATCAAATATTAACGCTAGTAGAAGAAGCAAAAGATAAAATCAAAACGAGTGGGTCTTCTTATATAATCGCAACATCACAATCTATTTTGACTAATTATGTAAGCAAGCGCATTAAAGAAAATTTTAGGAGTTATCAAATATATGTAGAAAATAGTAGTCATTTGCAAAAATTACTGCAGCAACAAAAAGTTGATATGGTCATTACTTATGAGGATTACCCAGACATATCGTTCAAAAAAGTATTTTCCACTTCAATTTTTATCGGCTTATTAAAACCGAAAGAAAAGTGTACCATTGACTTTTCAAAGGAACTCTTCTTCGTTAGTAATGACAAAAAGTGCCCTTTTAGGAATAAGACGATACAATTTCTAAAAGAAAATAATTTATCTCAGCGTCAACTTCAACAATTAGATTCTTATTCGCTTATAGAAGAGTTTATTCAGGACGGAAAAGGAATAGCCTTTTTACCGATTAAAAATGATAAATTAGTACCAATTGAAGATGTTCCAATTGAGAAATTAGCTGTTCATTTCTTTACGAATCAAAATTCTTTCAAACAAATCCCCGATGAACTATTTGATTAATATAATATCTATAAACGAACTAAATTTACATACAGCAATAAAAATCCCTCCTTTACGAATCTAAAAGAGGGATTTTCATATTCTATACAATTGATTTTTCACACATTTTGCTCCACTTCTGCACTTTTCTCCTTCTTATTCCGTTTCATATTCTTCAGTCCCTTAACCGTGCCAACTAATCCTTTCGGGAAAACTAGCAATACGATAATGTACAATACACCAAGAATAATCGTCCATCGTTCAAAGATCGGATACTCTGTAGCTAGTTCTGATAAATAATATTTTAGGGATTCAATAATTCCAGCTCCTGCAATGGCTCCTATTAACGTTCCAACGCCTCCAATCATAGTCATCAATAATGCATTTAATGTCATTTCAATTGAAAATACAGTTGTATTAACAAAACGTAAAGTGATAACAAATAAACCACCGCTAATTGCAGCTACTACTCCTGCAACAATGCTAGCAATAATTTTATAATGAAGAACTTTATATCCTAGTGCTTCAACACGTTGCTCATTTTGTGAAATTGCCTTTAATACTTTTCCAATAGAAGATTTGGTGAAAAGACGTAAGAGAACAAAAATGATAAGTAAACATATAAGTGTTACATAATAAAACGTAAAACGATCACGGAGTACGTCTGGTACGCCAAATGTAAAACCATCCCCTCCGTGAGTGAGCCCACGCCATTTTTCAGCAAGTACGAAAAACAACTGTGAAATAGCAAGTGTTAACATTGCATAAAAATGACTTTTCAGCCGTAAAGAAAGCAAGCCAATTATATAACTAACAATTGCTGAAATGATGATTGCAGCTACTAGTCCTATTAAAAAGTTTGTTATAGATACTCCTTGCCGATCAAATAAAAGCGCTACGCCATATGCTCCGATTCCAAAGAACATACAATGGCCGAACGATACAATTCCGGTATATCCAAGCAATACATCAAAACTCATTGCAAAAATAGCAAAGATGAAGATTTGAGTGAACAAAATTAACAAGCTCCGTGAATCATTTACGAATGGAAATACACTTAAACAAATGAGCATACATACTCCGAAGTATACTTTAATTCGATTTGATGTGCTGTTCACCATTTCACCCCTTTTCACCAACAAGTCCATTTGGCTTCACGATTAAGAAAAATAGTAGCATTAACATATTGATTGCAAGTGATAAATCCGGTATAAAATACGCTGTAAAAGCACCAGCTAATCCGACAATTAAAGAAGCGATGGCTGAACCTTGTACGCTTCCTAACCCTCCAATGATTACTACTATGAACGCTAAAATTGCATACTGCATACCCATCTCGGCGAAAATAACGCCTGAATACGGTGCTAATAAGAAGCCTCCCAACGCTGCCATTCCTGCGCCTAATAAAAAGACGAAAGAAAATATCGCTTTTACGTTAATACCGAGCGCTTGAACCATCTCTTTATCTATTACACCTGCGCGTATCATAAGACCTATCTTTGTTTTTTTGAGCAATAATAATAAGGCAATGTATATGATAACCCCAATTATAATAACGAATAGACGATATTTAATTAATATAACGCCTCCGAACGTAAAACTTCCTTGTAGCCATAACGGTAACTTTGCCCCAATTGGATTTGGTCCCCAAAATACTTTAATACATTCACTAAGTACAAGCATTCCTCCAAGTGTAACAAGAAGCTGTCGAACATGATTTCCGTATACCGGTCTAATAAGGAATCTTTCTAAAATAAATCCAAGGAACATTCCCATAGCTATTGCTCCAATTAAAGCTAACACATAACTCCCTGTCATATTAAATAGCCAAACACCTGTAAATGCTCCCCACGCAAATAAACCACCATGTGCGAAGTTTAGAACACTCATTAAACCAAAAATAAGTGAAAGACCTGACGCTAATAAAAAAATGAGCATCCCTGTTGAAATCCCATTTACAAATAAATTGATTAACACATCCATCCTTCTCACCTCGGATTCATGTTAAGAGATTCCTAAATATTTATGACACATTTCCTTATCCTCTTTTAATTCATGCATAAAACCGTTATGAACAATTTTTCCGTTATCCATAATATAAAAGTAATCACCAATTTGACTAGCCATCATAAAATTTTGTTCAACGAGTAAAACTGTTGTTTTCTCTTTCATTTTTAAAATGGCTATCATTAACTTTTCTATCATAATGGGGGACAAGCCTTTACTCGGCTCATCAATAAGTAATAAACCATCACTATTAATAAACGCTCTTGAAATTGCTAGCATTTGCTTTTGTCCTCCGCTTAAGAGCCCGCTTTTTTTATGCCAAAACTGCTTTAAATCTGGAAATAATTCAAGCATCCACTCGATTTTCTCTTCTGCTTCTTCGCCCTTTCCTCTAGCAAGAGCGAATGTTTCTTCTACTGTCAGATCGTGAAAAATACCTTGATTTTCTGGTACATACCCTATTCCTTTTCTTGAAATTAAATGCGTAGATAGTCCATTTACTTGTGTATGATCATAATAAATTTCACCATGTGCGATATGGTGAAACCCCATAACCGAACGTAACGTCGTAGTCTTTCCTGCCCCATTTCTCCCAAACAGTACAGTAATTGTCCCTTTCTCAACAGTAAGCGATACCCCTTGTAAAATATGAAACTGATCTAAATACGTCTCTATATTATTCACTTGTAATAGTGCCACTATATAATCCCCCTAAATAAGCACTTTGTACACGCTCATCTTTCATAATTTCTTCGGGTAAACCTTCAGCCAATAACTCTCCATGAAATAAAACGATTAGATGGTCTGACAAACCTAGTACCATATCCATTTTGTGTTCAATAAGTACAATTGTACTCTCTGGATGTTTCTTAATATTTTCAATCACTTGTAATATAGCTGGGACTTCCTCAACCGAAATACCTGCCGTCGGCTCATCAAGTAATAACACATCCGTTTTTAAAGCTAATAACATCGCAAGTTCTAGCTTTCTTTTCTCTCCATGTGCCAAATCTTTCGCTAATACATTCTCTTTCTCCTGAAGTAATACTGTTTTTAAGAAACGTCTCGCCTCTCCAACTTGTTGCTTTAATTTTGCTGGACTCGGGAAAAAACTATAGTAATCTTGTACGAATGATTGAACACTTAAACGGACATTTTCAAGTACCGTTAATTCTGGGAATATGTTTGTAAGCTGAAAAGAGCGACCGATTCCTAAGCGTGTTCGATCTGAAATGGATAGTTTTGTAATATCTTGCCCTTTAAAATACACTTCACCTGTTGTGGGTGAAATCTGTCCACTTAGTAAATTAAATAATGTTGTCTTACCCGCACCATTTGGCCCGATAATAGAAATGAGCTTTCCTTTTTGTACAGTTAAATTTACATCTTTAATAACATGATGCTCGCCAAAAGATACACTAAGATTTTTCGTTTCTAGCAAATGTGTCACGAAATCCCTCCCTTTAAAGCTTTCAGTATGAAAGAAATACGTATAAAGAGGGTATCCCCTCTTTATACAGAAGCAACAGAAAATTCAGTCTATTTAGTTTGGACTGGTGGTTCTGTCTCTTTCATCGTTAATTCTCGCTCTAATACTGGCACCGGATAGTCAACACCATCTTGCTTTTTCAACGTGATAGAATAAAGTGTCTGCATCGCTTGGTGATCCTTTTCTCTAAACTTCATCTTTCCTTTCGGTGTATCAAATTCCATTCCTTCCATTTTCTTAATCAATGTATCTACATCTGTATCACCTTTTGTTTTCTTTAACGCTTCGACAATAGAAATTGCCGCTGACATTCCTCCTGCTGTGAATAAATCTGGCACCGCACCATTAAATCGTTTTTTATGTTCTTCCACTAACCAATCATTCACCTTATTTTTCGGGAGTGTATGATAATACACGGAAAAACCTTGCATTCCTACTAATGCATCCATCGTTTTCAATGCCGGTATATCTGGTGCACCGGTAGAGATTTTAATACCTTGCGCTTCCACATTCATATCTTTCAACTGTTTCCAAGGTGAATTCGCCCCTGCCCAAACGATAAATAAATAATCTGGTTTTGAGCTAATGATATTTTGAATATTAGCAGTGAAGTCAGTCGAATTTGTATCAGCATATTGCTCGTTTACAATATTCGCACCTAATTTCTTCGCTCCAGCTTTAAACGCTGCAATTCCTTCACGGCCGTATGCATTGTCTTGTGCTAACGTTGCTATTTTCACATCTTTTTTAGCAATTGCTGCGGCACCAGCGACTGCATCTTGAGATGAATTTCTACCTGTTCTAAAAATATATTTATTCCAGTTCTTCCCGGTAATACTATCAGCTACCGCTGGTTCTACAACCATTATTTTTTCATATTCTTCAGCTAATGGTAAAACCGCTAATGTATCGCTTGAACTAGACGATCCGACTAAAAAATCGACTTTCTCTTCTTCTAATAACTTCGTAGCTTTTTTAACCGCTACATCCGCTTTTGTTTCCGTATCTTCTACAACAAACTTAATCTTCTTCCCTTCCACTTTCCCAGTTCCGCCCGTTGCATAGTCTAACCCTAATTCAAATCCGTTCACTGTTTGTTTTCCATATGATTCTAACGGTCCTGTTAAAGAAGCAAGAACCCCTACCTTAATCGTCTTGTCACCCTCTGTACTCGTTTTCTTTCCTGAACAAGCTGCCGTTATGAATAACGATCCTAAAATACAACCAGTAGCCATCATTCTTAGCCATTTACGTTTTTTCATCGACATTGTGATCCTCCCCATACTTTTCTTTCTGATAGAATCAAACACGCCAAAATTCCCCATCCGTAATTATGACTTTTTCTTTGAATCATACAAACAAATTTATTAAAGAAATTAATGAAGTACCTTTACATTCGCTACCTTTTTCCAAATACCTCCATTTCTCATATATTCATTTAGTATTTTTCACCACCTAATCACAGTAGCTGCCCACGTATACCCAGTCCCTGCGCTAACTACTACTGCAATACCTCCGGCCTGTAATTTTCCCTGTTCGTTTGCAAAGTGAAGACCAATGCAAGGATCAAGCGCTGACATATGTCCATAATGATCTAAATATACAACTTGTTCTTCCGCTAGCCCTAGTCCCTGTATCAATTCTATTAACATAGAACGTTTTGTATGCAGTGGTAACAATACTTTAATATCTTTAGGAGTTAACCCACTTTTTCTTAACGCCTCCCGAATCACCTTGTCAAAATTAGGGATTGAAACCCGATCTAGACGTTCTTTCATACTATTAGGATCTATTACATCAATATAATGCTGTCGATTCTCAACTGTATCACAGCTCGCAACCTGCTTTGATCCACCAGCTGGAATACGAACATCTTCATGAAATGAACCATCTGTTATAATCGCACTTCCTAATATTTCACCGTTTCTAGCATCTTTTTTCACTAAAGCTGCACTTCCGCCATCAGCGAAATTAAACATAAAACGCGAGCGTGGATTATCATAATCTACAATTTGAGATTCTTTACATCCACCTACTAATAATATATTTTCAATTGAGTTATCGGAGTATAGCATATCTTTTGCGACTTTGAGAGCAATAGGAAAGCAAGAACTAACATTCATAATTTCAAAAGCATAAGCATTTTTCAATCCAAGTTCATGCTGAATTTTTGGGGCACTAGACCATACGTGGTAATCTTTATGTGGACTGCCAAAATAAATGACTACATCAATAGATTGAGGATCTACTTGTGATAATATTGGCTTTGCAGCAGCAATAGCTAAATCTGATGCATGCATCGTTTCATCTGCGACATGTTTTTCATATAATCCAAACTTTTCTATAATAATGTGCTCAGGGATACCAGTTTTTTTAGATAAGTCTGCAGCCGTCTCTACTTCTTTTGGAAAGAAAACACCAGTCGCTTCAATCCCAATATTCATTAGACTACTCCTCCTTCTTTTGGCACCATCATTGTAGCTACACCTGTTAATACTAAATCTCCTTTTTGGTTATGACACTCTGTTAACAATTTCAAAACTCTCTTTTCCATCATAAATTCTTGTACTGTAGCCGTTGCTGTAATTGTATCTCCTATAAAAACTGGCGCTGTAAATTTAATAGTTTGCTCCATATAAACGGATCCTTCTCCAGGTAAATGAATACCAAGCAATTGCGATAATAGACTAGAAGTTAGTAAACCATGTGCTATTCTTTGATTAAATCTAGTTTTTTTCGCATACTCATGATCAATATGGATCGGATTAAAATCCCCACTTAAACCTGCAAATAATACAAAATCCGTTTCTGTTATTGTTTTACTACATGACGCCTTTTGACCCGTGCTGTACATCGTCATCTCTTCACCTACTTTTCAATTGATTTGCTAACTGTGCTTTTTGAATTTTACCAGTTGCATTTTTAGGCAATTCTTTTAGAAAAATAATCTCTTTCGGTATTTTATATTTTGCTAGAAATAAACGACAATGTTCAATGACTTCCTTTTCAGTTAATACACTGCTACTCTTTTTCACAATAAAGGCGATTGGAGTCTCTCCCCACTTTACATGTTGCCTACCAACGACCGCTACCTCATATACGTCCGAAAGCTTATTAATGACTTGCTCTACTTCAAGTGGATAAATATTTTCACCACCGGAAATTATCATTTCTTTTTTTCTACCGACAATGTATACAAAACCATCTTCATCAACTCTAGCTAAATCTCCCGTATATAACCAACCATCTTGAATCGCTTCTTTTGTTGCATCTGGCCGATTCCAATACTCTTTCATTACATTTGGTCCTCTTATAAGTAGCTCTCCAACTTCACCAATCTCAACTTTATTTTTGTTTTCATCAATAAGTACATAATCACAAAACAGAACAGGCTTTCCAATTGAACCTACTTTACGTCTTGCATCTTCTTCTGAAAGCATAAATACGGTTGGTGATGTTTCAGTCATACCAAAGCCTTGACCAAATAAAAATCCTCTATCTATAAATTCTCTCATCAACTCTTCTGGACATGGAGCACCACCGTTATAAAACCAGCGAACTGATTGCAAATTTGCAGTTTCAAAATTCTCGCAATTCACTAATGCTTGATGAATTGTAGGTACTCCCATCACTACAGTCACTTTATGTTTTTCTATCATGGAAAGAGCTGTAGTTGGCTCAAATTTTCTTGGAACAATAATTACACCACCTGCAAATAAAGTTGGAAATGCGAATAAACCAATCCCACCAATGTGAAATAAAGGCAGTAATACAATGGAGCGATCGTGAATAGTTAGATCAATCGCAAATGTATTATTTAGTGCATTCCAAAACATATTGTCTTGTGTAAGTACAGCTCCTTTCGGTTTTCCAGTTGTCCCTGAGGTATAACATATAATAAAGGATGCGCTTTCATTTATCTCTTCAAAGTTATCAATTTTTCTATCTTCTATTTCTTTTAAACTTGTAATCGAAATAACTCTTTGTACATACGATACCTTCTGCATTGACAATGCCATATTTTGAAATGTTTCCTCTACAAATAACAATGTAGTTCCACTATCTTTCAACTGAAAGATAAGTTCATTTTCTGTTAACCGTATATTTAGTGGAACAGCAATACATTCTACTTTTGCTATAGCAAACAAAAGAACGATATATTCCAAGCTATTTTGTGATAAAATAGCTATCCTTTCTCCTTTTTGCACATGTAAGTCGCAAATGAAATATGCGGCTACTTTACTTACATACTCATATAACTGCTTATATGTCATTTCCTCCTCTTCTGTAATAATGGCAATGCGATCTGGATGTAAATAGGCCCTTTTTTCAATCCAATAAGCAATGCCTTGCATATTCTCTCCACTCCCTTATCTCTTTCTCAACCCTTCAAATATTAATGACATCGCTGCTTCAAATACATCTTCCGGAACATCTTTCTCTTCCCAATAACCCCATCGCATTCCTAAAAATTGCCCAATTGACATAAGACAATACGCAATTGTTTCTTTATCAAGTTGTTTAAACTCTCCCGCTTCCATACCAGCCGATAAACTTTTTAAAAATCCATTTGCGAGCTTTGCATAGTACCATCTATATAAGTTATCATCAACAACTACTGCCTGTTGTACAATGTTATATAGATTAGGTCGATCTTTCACCCACCGAAAAAAAGCCTGAAAACCTCTTCTTTGTGCCTCTTCATAACTTGATATTCCCTTCATTTCTTCTTTAATAATTAGGCGTAACTCACGGTTCAATCTGCGAATCAATTCATCAAATATATCTTTTTTAGATGGAAAGTAATTATAGAAAGTTCCGTGCGCTACCTTTGCTTCTTGTGTAATATTCACGATAGAAGCCTCGTAATATCCTTTACTACCAAACACCTCTTCTGCAGCACACAATAACTTCTCTCTCGTTTCTAACCCTTTTGTTGTTAGATTTTTCACATCCATTATTATCTTTTCTGACACCTGAATCACCTCTTAGATTTGATTATAAATATATTTCTGAATTTTACAATTATTATTGTTAGACAAAATCTGCAACTGTCTTTCTATACCCCAATAAAGATCGGCTTCTTTTGACTAGCTATTAATTAATGAGCATTTTATAATGCATTCCTAATCAGAATATATAAACGCCCGTCAGTTGAATTTTTTACACTTCCCACCCTATCATAACACCATATACATTTAAGAAATATTATGAAAATAAATCCATATTTTACAAAATCGGAATATACTAATATAATATATAAATGATTATCACTTATAAGTATCGGATATGAGTGAGAAAAATTTTTTATATACCTAGGAGGAATCATAATGAATTTTAAACATGTACTCGCAACAGGCTTAATTACCGCCACATTATTTGGTGCAACGAATGCTCATGCACAAACTGAACATTTCATTGATGTACCAACGAATCACTGGTCTAAAGATTCGATTGACCATCTAACTGAGCAAAAGATTATTAGTGGTTATGGTAACGGAAAATTTGGATTTGGGGACAATGTAACTCGTGGGCAAGTAGCTGCGATTATTTCAAGATACTTAAAATTAGAAAATACCGGATCTACAAATAAACATTTCTCTGATATTCATGGGCATATGTTTGAAAACAATATTAAAGCAGTTGCTCAAAAAGGACTTATGACAGGGGACAGTAACACTGACAAGTTTAGACCTGATGATACATTAACTCGATATGAAATGGCTGTTATCTTACAAAAAGCATTTCATCTACCTGTAAAAACAAATGACCTTTTCTATGATGTTCCAAATAATTTTTGGGCAACAAACTCAGTTCGTTCATTGTATAGTAATGGCATTACAAAAGGAATTGGAGACTATAAATATGGCGGAGAAATGAATGTAACAAGAGAACAATTTGCAACGTTTATGTATAAAGCAATTAATGTAAACCCTTATTTTATTCCTGATTCTATTCCTGCAAAAGATGAGGATAAGTATAAAGAAATTGAGAATATACTAATTGATTCTGGATTTTTAAAAACCGATTATAACTATGTATATACTAAAACTGGTCAAACATATGATGGCATTATGTATTTTAATTTTTCTCCCTATGATGACAGCGCATATAGAATGTCTATTCATAGTGATGATCCTGTATTAAACGAGCCAGTGAAAAAAATTCTCAATACACTACTACCAACTGAAGCGGATAATCTGTACAATCTAATTAAAAACCCTACTGCAAGCTCTCGAACAACAGAATTAGATGGTCGCAAAATTGAATTTAGAAGAGACTCTAGTACTAGTGTAAATGTTTCTCTTGGAAAACGAAAATACTAAAAGAGTAACTATTTAAAATGAATACAAGTATCTATATGCTTATTCATAAAAAATAAAAGGACTGCCCCATAAGTCGTTTTCAGCAACTTATGGGACAGCTCCCTTTAATGTGAGTTAGAATTATTTTCTACTTTCTCTAACCCTTCAGCCAATTGTTTCTTATCTAGCCCTTCCCCTATTACTACTAAGTTCGTTGGGAACCCGAAGTCTTGTTCCAGTAAAGTCGGTACCCCGAACGAGTATTGGAATAAGTGAGGATATTTGTCCCCATGAAATTTCACAAAACCTTTTACACGATAAATACTGTCTGGTAAATTTGAAAGCCATTCATATAAATTGTCTTGATCAATCGATTTCGTAAATTGATACGTCATCGTTTGTATATGTAAATGCTGTTTTACATGTAGTGTCTCATGTTCCCCATCATTCGTAAATTCAGCTTCTTCTATGTCTTCTAAAGATATATTACAATATTTTGTTTCAAACAATTTCGCATGATTATTTATCACTTTCACTTCTTCTATTACTTTGTTCTTATCCGCATCTGTTAGTAAATCTGATTTATTAATTAAAATGTGACTACCAAACTTCAGTTGCTCATGCAATAATTGCTGAACGTTTGCACTTAATACACTTCGATTTAACCATCTTACTGCATCTAAAACGACTACAATGGATTTCACTTCTAAGAAAGGTGCTAAAATTGGTGATACACATGCATCTAACACTTCAATTGGATGCGCAACACCTGTCGTTTCTATATAAATGACATCTGGTCTTTCTTGCTGATATAACGAATGCAACTGTATTTCAAGCTCTTCTTTTAACGTACAACAAATACATCCTTTCAGAAGTTCTCTTAAAACATTCTCTTTTCCAATAATATCTGTATCTACCGAGTATTCACCAATTTCATTCATTAATACTGCAACTTTTCTATTTTTCTTTTTCTCTGCTAACAATAAATTTTGTAGCAATGTTGATTTTCCACTACCTAAAAAACCACCTAATATATGAATCTCCACTTTATTCATGCGATCGACCATCCATTTCTTTATTTCAAACGTATTCAAAGCGTAATAATTACGATTTATATTTATCATTTTATTAAAAGAATGACCATTTGTAAACATAACAGATTCATTGTTCGTTTACTTCATGTGCAACCCTAACTCCAGACTCTATTGCTCCTTGCATCCATCCATGTGTTAATGTCGTATGCTCTCCTGCAAAATGTACTTTCCCAGATGGTGGTGTAATATACGGAAATAACTCGAGTTCTTGGCCCGGTTCGAACGCTGTAAATGCGCCGCAAGAATACGGATTTTGACTCCAGCTAAAAGATGCCCCTGTAACAAACTCACTATAGACGATGTCACCGTATATTTCCGCTAAATTTTTTAATGCATAACGAATGCGTTCTCTATCCGGTAAACTATCCCATGTTAACGCCTCATCTGCCCACGTATAACTTGCTATAACGATAGCTGGTCCTGGAGTATGAATACCATAGCTCGGATAGTATGTAAACCGTATCGGTAAATCAGTAATAGATTTACCGCCACACTGTCCCGCTTTCTCCCAAAATCTACTTTTAAACTCTATCGCAATTTTCGTTGCAGCAATATAATTTAATTCACGAATTGCTCGTCTTTTAAAATAAGAGAATAAGTGGTATGGCTGAACTTCTACAAATCGTAACGCTGAAAATGGAATTGTGACAATAGCAATGTCGCCTGTTACCATAAACGAATGTAACGTTTGTTCATTTGTTACTTGCATCATTACCTTATTATCTTCCTGTATAATTTTTTCTACTTTATACGGCATAAAAATATTATCTTTTAACTCTGGTAAAAATGAATTTGGTAATGCATCCATTCCGCCTGTTATCTCATAATATTTCGTCGTTGAAGTAAAAAAGATCATTTCACGTAATACTTCAATTAAGGACATTCCCATATATGCTTCCATATCAAGAAGTACCCCGATCATATCTATTGCACCATCTGAATAATACTCCATTAAAAATGAACCAAGCGAATACGTTTTATACTTTTTTTCAACGATAAGCCAGTTTTTATTAGAATCCTTCTTTATAAAATTTAATATGGGTTCTAATACTACTAACATTAACTCTTCTGCCGTTTTTCCTTTTTCATTCTCTAAAATGGGATATTGAAGTATACTTGGATTTTTTTCGAATATGCTCAGCCTTGTTTTAATATTATTCGTATAAATAATATCTGCAGTGGTTTTATTTATAAACAGATTTAACGGTAATTTAAATTTGCGAATGTATGCCAAAGTTAACTCGTGTGTTTCAGGAATTCGCATTGGCCCTGCATTAAAATATAAACTAGAGCTAAATGGTTCACGGATTGTATATATTCTTCCACCTATTCGTTTATTCGCTTCTAAAATGGTTATGTTATGACCTGCTTCTTTCAATAACGATGCTGCAACTAATCCTGAAATCCCTGCACCAGCAATAATAATATGCTTTGGATTCTTCGTTTTAACGAGCCCCACATTAATAATATGAAGCATTCTTTCCATCGTTAATGGCTGCATCATGCCCTTATCCCCTTCAATAAAGGATTTTATTGCATTATATTCGGTTCACTTACTTCCTATGTTTCATGCAAAGAATTGCACGGATACATTTTCAATTACTTGAATATCTTTTATAAAATGTAATAAACTAGATATGACTCTATAGAAGTAAGACGTATTATCTTACATAATAAAATTAATGAAATTGCGAGGAATTTTGAAATGAAAAAAGGGATTAACCGTGTTGTATTAGTAGGAACAGGAGCGGTTGGATGTAGTTATGCTTACTGCATGATTAATCAAGCTGTGGCTGAAGAATTTGTTTTAGTTGATGTAAATGAAGCAAAAGCTGAAGGGGAAGCAATGGATTTAAGTCATGCTGTTCCATTCGCACCAGCTCCAACTAGAGTATGGAAAGGTAGCTATGAAGATTGTAAAGATGCAGATCTTGTAGTCATTACGGCTGGATTACCACAAAAACCAGGCGAAACACGTTTAGATTTAGTTGAGAAAAACGCAAAAATCTTTAAACAAATTGTTCGTAGTATTATGGATAGCGGCTTCGATGGTATCTTCTTAATCGCAACTAACCCTGTCGATATTTTAACTTACGTAACTTGGAAAGAATCTGGTTTACCGAAAGAGCGCGTAATTGGTTCTGGTACAACACTTGATTCTGCTCGTTTCCGCTATATGTTAGGTGAGTACTTCAATATTGGTCCACACAACATTCACGCCTATATTATCGGCGAACATGGCGATACTGAACTTCCAGTTTGGAGCCACGTTTCCGTTGGTATCCAAAAACTACAAACACTGCTTGAAAAAGACAACACGTATAATCAAGAAGATTTAGACAAAATTTTCATAAACGTTCGTGATGCAGCTTACCATATTATTGAGCGAAAAGGTGCAACTTACTATGGTATCGGCATGTCACTTCTACGTGTTACTAAAGCGATTTTAAATGATGAAAATAGTGTATTAACTGTGTCGGCTTACTTAGAAGGTCAATATGGTCAAAAAGATGTGTATATCGGTGTACCCGCTGTTTTAAATCGCGGCGGTGTTCGTGAAATTTTAGAAGTAGAATTAAGTGAAGACGAAGAATTAAAATTCGATCACTCTGTTCAAGTGTTGAAAGAAACAATGGCTCCAGTTCTTTAATATATAAAGTAAAAAGCAATCCAAAATAAATTGGATTGCTTTTTACTTTATTTTCTATTTTTCAATCGATTCCTCATTATTTACATCAAGTACATCTAATAAGAAGATGAAGATTGGTATCCCAATAATAAGCCCCCATATTCCAAGAAAATGTTCTGAAAAGATGAGAATCATAAATGTATAAAAGATTGGTAAATTTGTTTTCGCAGACATAAACTTCGGATTTAAAAAATAACTTTCAAGAGCATGGATGACTGTTATGAACACGAGTATGTAGACTACATATATAACTCCTCCTACGTTATAAGCAATGATACAAAGTGGAAATAAAGAAATAATCACACCTGCAACCGGAATTAACCCTAGTAGAAAAATCATAACAGCTAATACGAGAAGCTGCGGAAACCCTAAAACAATTAATGCAATAACAGTAAGAATACAATTTACAACCGCAATTAAAAACTGCGCTTCAATTACTTTACCGAATGATCTTGCGAACCTTTCGCCAAAATATGCAATCTCCTCATAAAAAATCTTTAGCTTACTCTCTTTAAATTTAGAAGTAAATGTAATAATACGCTCTTTTTCTAATAAGAAAAATAAGCTTAATATGAGAGACAATAATATTTGTAAACTTACCTTCCCTATATTTGCTATCGATTGATAGATGACATCTACACCTTGTTCTATATACTTTGATACTTCCATTCCATTAATTGTCGAAAGTGCATATTTAATGATTTCATTATCAGGCGGGTTTTGAAAAAACAATTTAAATTGATAAATCAATTGCGAAATTTGTATCGTTAACACAGGTAAATATTTATACAATGTCGTGCCAATAAAGGAAACTAATATGATATACAAACAGGCAATAACAATTTTCCGATTCACTTTCAATTTCTTTGAAATAAAACGTTGAAATCGATCCATTAAAAATGTCAGTATAAACGTAATTAATATTAAATTGATCATACTTTTTAATCCATATAATACTAACGCTAATATTATTAAAACGAGAAACCGTTGAAACCCTCTACTTCGAAAGAAATTTTTCACTTCATTCATTAAAATTTAACCTCCCCCTTCAATGGATGGAAATTGAATATATTACATTTTATGAACTTCTATAGACAATCTTTCTTACTAATTAGGAAGAATCCTTTTTTTCTTTTTATATTGTTAGATTCTATTTATATTAGCCCACCTACTTACTTCAGTTGAGCTCTTTTTTTCGTCTAACCTTTTACAATTTAGGTGATTTTCTATTTCTAGACTGCTGCTCATACGCATATCCAATATTGAACAGTTCCTTCTCACCGAATTGCTTCCCGACAAACACTGCACCTACTGGCTCTCCATTGTTATCATATCCTGCTGGCACCGCTAATTCTGGATAGCCAGCTACAGCTGATAGAAGAACTTCATCGTTGTTAATCATAACTAAAGCATCCAAACCTTTGTCTACTAAATACCTATCTAGCTCTTTTCTTGCATTTTCTTGACTCGTTTGCACTACTTTTTGAAACTCATCTTTCGTTATAGCAGATTTTTCAGATCCCTCAATTAATGTTTGTCCATATTTTATTCGTCTATTACTATCCTTTTTATTAAACGTTATAATCTCTTCTAGCGATTTTACCGGTGCATTTTTTTGCTTTGAAAGATAATCGTTAACATTATGTTTGAACTCATATTCTAATGTTTGCAGATTATCTACACCCTCAGCATTTAACTGAATATCATCAGTCAAGATCGCACCTGCATCTCGAAGGTCTTTTCTAATCTTTTCTGCTACTTCTTTTCTATTTTCATCTTGTCGATCTATTGAAAAAAGAACTCCTACTTTTTTCCCTTTCAATCCGTCTATCGATAAGTCCTTCGTATAATCAATTCTTTCTTTATCTTTCATTTTTTCTGTCATAGCATCTTTTTCATCATAACTTACCATTATGTTAAATAACGTTGCTGCATCCTTAACCGTTCTTGCCATCGGTCCTGCTGTATCAAGTGTTTCAGCTAATGGAATAATGCCTGATCTACTCACCATACCTAGTGATGGACGTAACCCAACTACTGATTGCTGCGTCGCTGGTGCTACAATCGATCCAGTCGTTTCCGTCCCGATTGCAAGTGGTGCAAAATCTGCCGCAACTACTGTAGCAGATCCTGAACTTGATCCCGATGTATCAAACGTAATCGGACCGTATGGATTCAAATTTTGTCCTTTTTTCCCGCTATATCCGCTAGGCATTGTGAAGGATAAATAATTTGCCCACTCAGACATATTCGCTTTTCCTAAAACAAAAGCACCTTCTTCTTTCAACTTCTTCACGACCGTCGCATCTTCATCTGCAATCCAATCTTTTAACACATACGTGCCCGCACTTGTCGGCATCACCTTTTCCGTTTGTACATTATCTTTTACGATAACTGGCATGCCGTATAAGTTCGACTTCTTATTGAAAGACCTTTCTTTATCTAACTTTCGCGCTTCTTCCATTGCATTTGGATTAATCTCTGTAACAGCATTTAATGATATTCCATTTTGGTCATGTTCTTGTATTCTAAAAAGATAAATACTCGTTAATTCTTCATATGATAATTTCCCATCATCAATCATTTTTTGGAGCTCATCTACAGTCGCATTTACGATTTCTTTTTCTTTTATCTCTACATTTTCTATGTTAATGCCTTTCAACTGATTATATATTGGTTTTAACACTCTATCTTTATCATATACGATACGCTCAGGTTCCTTTGGAAAATAATTTTTATATACGTAATATCCGCCAGCACACGCTAATAAGACAATGCCTCCAGCGATAGACAGCGTTACCTTTACCCATTTCTTCATGTTGCTTCCTCCACTCTATAAGATGCTTAGCTATAAGAAAAAGAGAGTTACCTTTTACTTAACTCTCTCCAATCAAAATGCTAAATGAAAAAATGAAAGATTTCAATCTAATTACTTCTTTTTTTGCATTTGCTTTGCTAACATTTCTTTTACTTGATTATACGTTAACCCTGAATTTTTATTTAAACGCTTTACTTCCTCAACATCAGTACCTACCACTGTATATTTTTTCTTATCATTCATTTTTCTAATTCCTTTCTCAACGGATTATTTCTTATATTTCTTCCCTAAATGCATATAAATTAACATCACTACAAAAAAAGAAGCTGTTTTTAAGCACAGCTTCCTTCTCGTTATATATTGGATTTCTTAATAAAATTTCACTACATCTTCAGTAGGCAAGAACGTTCTTTCTGCTGGTTGTTCGTTTGGTTCACCAAATGGCATTTGTCCTACTAAGCTCCACTCAGCTGGAATGTTCCAAGTTTCTTTCACTTCAGCATCTACGATTGGATTGTAATGTTGTAATGAAGCTCCAATTCCTTCAGCTGATAATAACATCCACACAGTATGTTGTAACATCGCATTTCCTTGATGAGACCAGAATGGGAACTGATCTTTATATAATGGTGCATTTTCTTGCATTTTTTCTACAGTTGCTTGATCTTCAAAGAATAGTACAGTCCCTACACCTGCATGAAAACCTTTTAGTCTTTCTACAGTTGCTTCAAAGTTTTCTGCTGGTACGCGGGCTCTTAGTGTTTCTTTTACAATACCCCAAAACTTTTCATGCTCTCCATCCATTAATACGACCATACGGCCACTTTGCATATTGAAAGATGTTGGTGCGTGTAAAGCTGTTTTTAACACCTCTTCAATTCTTTCTTTCGTAATTGCATCATTTTTTGTTACTTTACGAATGGAACGGCGGTTCACGATTGCTTCTTTTAAGTTTGTTGTAGTTGCTGACATTTTAATTCCTCCAAATGTTTGTTTTATAATTTATTTTGTTATTTCATAACAAGCGAATTAGCAATATCCATCGGTATTACATTGCATACCTTCAAATGAATTTGTTTTATCCTTTTCAATTTCTTTATCAATGACCCTTTCTAGTGTTTCTTTACTAGCAAGCCCTTGAATAACTTCATCTCCAATCATGACAGTTGGAACAGCCATAATATTCGCTTCATCATATGCGTGCTGAATTGCTTCTTGATGCTTTTCTTTATATTTACGAGTTACTAAAGCATCTTTAAATTCGGCTTCAGGAAGACCTACTTCTACCGCTAATTTTGTTAAAATATCAATATCTTCAATGTTTTGCTCTTCTTGGAAAAATGCTGTGAATACGCGGTGATGATACTCATTACCTAGTCCATGTTCTTTCGCAAATTGACATCCTTCGAAAGCTAAATGTGTATATGGATGTGGTGAAACACGTGGCAAGCGCATATCAATTCCTAACTTCTTCGCTGTCGGAAGAATGAAAGCATCCCATGAACCTAATTTTTCTGGCTCATTCCATGGATCTATTTTTGAATATGGACTTGGACGTAATTCAAATGGCATCCATTCAATCTCTACGTCTTTCTCTTTCGCTACCTCATCTAATGGACCTTTTGCTAAAAAACAAAACGGACATATAAAATCTGAGTATACTTTCATTTTTACAGTCATAACTTTTACACCTTACCTTTATAGTTGTAATCAAATCAGTTACATTAATGATAAAAAAATATAAATATTATTTAAACATTCATTTTTTCTTGCAAAGTTTCAAACAACTGCCCCATCGTAATATTTCTCAAAACTTCTTCCATCGCAGATTGTGCTTGAATTAAAATAATTTCTAACACCGCTTGAATGTTCGCCCCAATTGGACAATCTGGATTCGGTTTCTCGTGAATATGAAATAGCTTATCTTCTTCAACTACGTTCACTGCATGATACACATCTAACAATGTGATTTCATGTAAATCCTTTAGTAATCCCGCGCCACCCGGTCCACGATTGACGTAAACAAAGCCAGCTTGTTTCAAGTACGACATCATTTTACGAATGACTACCGGATTCGTATTTACACTTTCAGCCATATAGTCTGAAGTACAAAGTGAAGATGGATTGTTTTTCAAAATAGATAAAATATGAACAGCTATGGAAAAGCGGCTACTAATTTTCATCGTGATCACCACCTCGATGTAACCATTATAGTTACAACCTAAAAATAAGTCAATCCTTTTCATAGATTTTTTATAAGCAAATTAAAAAGTGTCCCATTACGATATATGAGACACCTCTTTTTATTCTGCAAATAGCGCTTGAAATTCTTCAATAAATAGCTGCACAGCGATTGAAGAATCCTTTAATGAAGGAACAGCTAAAGCAATTTCTCTCCATACTTGTGGTTCTAATTCTCTCGTTTGCACATTTTTTGGTAAATTCGTTAAAGATAATTCAGCTAATATTGCAATACCTAATCCTTCTTGAATCATATTTAAAGCTGTCGTAACTGTCGAAATTACATACTCAGCTCGGAGTGGTACGTTTGATTGTTTAAACATATCGATAATCGGGGGTTCGTATCCACCCTTACATAATATGATCGGTTCATTCTCCAAATCACGAATTGTAATAGCGTCCTTCTTGCAAAGAGGATGATCCTCTCTTAAAATAACAACCATTTTCCCCTTCGTTAATGGGACAATCTCCATCTCTTTATTAGGCAAAATAACAATTCCTATATCAACAACCCTCGATACTAACCAATCTTCAACTTCCTTAATCGTTCCCTCACAAAGAACGACTTCTAAGTTCGGATACTTTTCCTTAAAATGATTTATCATTTTCGGTAAAAAATGTGCAGAAGCACTCGGAAAACTCCCAATTCGAATCGTCCCAACTTCGTGCCCTTTCTCCATTGCAACTTCTTGTTCAATCTTCTCTACACTGCTCAAAATCTCTCTAATATGTACAAGAATTCTGTTTCCTACATCCGTAACGAGTAACCCTTTTCGTTTATCCCGTATAAGAATCGTAACTCCTAACTCTGACTCAATACTTGAAATGGCATGACTTACAGCTGGCTGCGTCATATTTAACACCCGAGCAGCCTTCGTAAAACTACCTAACTCAACAGTTTTTATTAATACTTGTAGTTGTGTAATGGTCATAACTAATCGCTTATACTCCTCATAAAAAAGATTCATTTTATTTATTACAGTCGATATCATATCATAGTGAAATGAATAACAACAAGGAGGTCTTACCGTGACACAGCTTTCTCGAACTAAGACGGCCATAATCCTTACCTTTCTCGTTTTCATGTGGGGAATCAATTGGCCTTTATCTAAGTTTGCCCTGCATTATACACCACCCGTTTTATTTGCAGGCATTCGAACTTTAATTGGAGGATTCATTTTACTTCTGTTCGCATTACCGAAATACAAAGAGTTACACTTAAAAGAAACTTGGCATTTATACGTTATTTCTTCTTTACTTAACATCATTATATTTTACGGGTTACAAACTGTAGGTCTTCAATATATGCCTGCTGGTCTATTTTCCGCTATCGTATTTTTACAACCTGTTTTACTTGGTATTTTCTCGTGGATATGGCTTGAAGAATCAATGTACGGTTTAAAAATTTTCGGGCTTGTACTTGGATTTATTGGTGTAGGAGTGATTAGCTCTAGTAGTTTAACTGGACATATTTCTGTCATTGGAATTCTTCTTGCATTAGGATGTGCGATTGGCTGGGCACTTGGAACAGTATTTATTAAAAAAACTGGTCACCGTGTGAACGCCATTTGGATGGTAACAATTCAGCTGCTTATCGGCGGTCTTTGTTTAGTCGGATTTGGCTCAGAATTTGAAAGTTGGTCTAGTATTGCTTGGAGTATGCCATTTGTTAGTGTACTACTCTTTATTTCATTCTTTGTTATTGCAATGGGGTGGCTTGCTTACTTTACACTCGTTGGAGCTGGTGAAGCAAGTAAAGTTGGGGCTTATACATTTCTTATTCCACTAATCGCTATTATTGTAAGTTCAATTTTCTTACATGAGGCCATTACTATTAGCTTATTCATCGGACTATTATTTATTGTGGTGAGTATTTGTTTCGTAAATATAAAGCCAAAAGCACTTGCTGTAAGGCCGCAGGTTGAAGTGAAATAAATATGGGAAAGAGCCTACTGTTTGTAGGCTCTTTTTCATATATTACTTTTTACGACGCACTACAAAAACACACGCCCCTACCGACGATACAATCGCCAAAATAGATAGGGCAATGGCTATCAATTGAATATTACTAGTACCTTTATTCTTTTCTACATTAGACACTTCACCATGTTCTCCTGTTACTGACGTACCTTTTGCAATTGTAGTAAGTGAATGTGGTTTTTCAGCTTTTTCATCGCCTGTCCATTCAACAATTTCTCCATCTTTATATTGTTGATATGCATCCCAAGCTATTTTTTGTTCTTTATCCGGATTTTTAGCGACGAAAGTAAACCGCTGAAACTGACCGGGTAAAATCCCTTCTCCTGTTGCTTCCCATACTACAGTTTTAACTTTTCCATCATTATCTTTTTGTTCTTCCACTTTCCATCCTGGCACTGGTTCATACTGTTGGAATTCCACACCAGACGGTATTTTCAGTGTAACTTTTGTTGTTGCTACATTCTTTTCAACTGGTACTTTTATCGTGTAAGTCTCCCAAGAACCAATGTCAGAAGTTGCTGGCTTTACAGTAACGTGCGCACTAACAGGTAACGAAAAAATTCCCATTGCAATTACTGTTACGATCATTGTTGTTCCTAATTTTTTTATGCGTTTCATTTTCTATTAGCTCCTTTTTATCTATACCTACTCTTTATCCCGCTATTCGCCGGGTAGCCCAATTGATGAGGGCTGCTTAAAGTTTCACTTTATCTGCCACCTACAATAAATTTATAATCCGTATCGAAGCTATCAAGCGATTTCGTTAATCCATGTACTTGTATATTCCAGTTGCCTGTCATGTTAATATACATACCTTCTGCTTCATATTCTCCCGGTGAAACTGCCGAAACTTTAAATGATCCTTTTCCCATATTCATATCTAACGATTGCGTAGTTAATATAATTTGTTCCATATCAGTAACAGGTTGTCCGTTCTCATCCTTTAAAGTAATATGGAATATATTTTGTCCTACTCTATTAGGACTTACATTTAGCGTCATTTCATATCCATTATCTAATTGTTTACTCTCTGTAAAAGGTCCAGTAGGAGGTATAGGTGGTGTTTGTACGTTTGTCATAAAAGCTACGATTACGAAAATGATAATTCCAATGATAAACTCTACTTTCACCGTAGCACCTAATCCTTGCTCCGCTCTCATTTTCCCTTTCACATAATGAATAATTCCCAATATCCCCATGAAAACGAATAAAAGTATCTTTGCTAGTAAAGCTAATCCATACTTCGTATCAAATAACGAGTGGATTGTTGGAATAAAAAATGTACTGTTAAAAAGACCTGTTATTAAAATCACAATGACAGCACATGTTGCCCACGGTGAAAAACGCTTAATCATATCCCAATACATATGCCACTTGTCATCCTCTTTACGTAAAAGAAGAATAATGGACGATAGACCACCAACCCATAATGAAGCTGCTAATAAATGTAGAAAATCCATAACGACAGCAATGTCTTTAAACTTTAAACCATATGCATGACTATTAAATGCTTTCATAACAAGTATCCCGATAAACAATACTATTGGAATACTCCATACTTTAAACGACGATAGTTTCTCACGCCTCATCGCAAAATACGTAACGATTATAAGCAAACTAATAAGAGTCATTTGAGTAACCCATACATAACTAAAAACAGAAAGCTGTAGCGTTTCTTTTAATAGTAAAGGATTGAATGCTTCTAGACATGAAACATCCGCATTTATTTTCGCTTGCAATGGTAGATTGAATAGTAAACTAATGAATATGCCAATTAATGAGATCCATATTATTTTTTTACTTCTTGATCGAACCGAGATTGCATTCCCATTGTACATAATAAGATTAAAGAATAGTACTCCTATAAATAAGGAGAAACCTGTATATAGAACTCCACGCTCCATAATCATATCGATTTGCGGGACATACCCCATCTCTTCTACTTGTATATCGTCTGCTCCCGCTTCTGCT
Organism: Bacillus cereus group sp. BfR-BA-01381; assembly: GCF_022663555.1. Classification (NCBI taxonomy): domain Bacteria; kingdom Bacillati; phylum Bacillota; class Bacilli; order Caryophanales; family Bacillaceae; genus Bacillus; species Bacillus cereus group sp. BfR-BA-01381. The sequence continues at coordinate 57,011 of NZ_JAKUFR010000010.1, read as the reverse complement.
GATCCAATTCGGAACGGAATCACTCCTTGAATGGGATGCCCATCAGCAGAAATCACTTTCCACTGAATAGAGTAGAGACCGTCTTTGAGATTCTCTTTTAATCCGGCTTCTAATAACTTTTTATTTTTTGTATCAATATGTGCATCTTTTAAATCAACCCTTTTACCTGATGTATCTCTCACGTACAATGTATTAAAACTTGAAACTTGTATGTCCTCATCGAATTCAATTTTCACAACAGATGGTGCTTTCTTCAATGTTTCATTTTCAGCAGGGTTTGATTTCACAATGTACGCGTGAGCAGATGCACTTTTCGGTATTAATATGATAAGCACACATGCAATGAATAGCCATGCTCCTAACCTTTTCATTACTTTCACAATCATTTCACTTCTTTCTTCCTCATCGCTATACTTTTATTACTTAAACTTCTCAAGTTTCATTCTTCGGCGAAATATTAACCTGATTAAATATAATCTTCTATACGGTATAACTCTTTGTTTGTCTCTCACCGCTAAACTTCTAATACAATAGTAACTACCTTCATAGATACAGCTTACATTTTTAAAGTCGATTGTTATTATATCATAAAATATATTAATGTAAGTTCCTGAGGAGGAAAAGTAATCGTGAATCATTTGTGAAGAAAGTGTGAAATACATAAATAAAAAAGGCATTACGTTATTACGTAATGCCCTTCTTCCATCATAAAATTTCTCTACTTCTCTTCCGGATAATCACAATACTCAATGATTGTTCCCTCTGTATCCGCTGGGTTAAGATATATTAGTCTTCTACCGTGCTTATTAATTCGAAGTGTATGCTCTAACGTTCGAATACCTTGTTCTTTTAGCTCTTCTAGGGCCACATTTAAATCATCGACACGATATGCCACGTGATGAACACCTTTACCTTTTTGTTTAATAAAGCGCGCTATTGGAGATGTCGTATTATTCGTAGGCGCAAGTAATTCAATTCTATCTCCATCCACTTCAAGAATGGCTACTTCGCTTTCAACACCAGGCGCTTCACTTACGTAACGATCTATTAATGTTCCTGACAACACCTTTTCATAAAAACGTATCGTACTATCTATATCTCGAACTGCGATGCCGATATGATCAATTGTTTTTTTCATTTTATTTCCCCTACTACTTTATTTTTTCTCATTATTAATAGTAACAAAAAAAGTTATAGAAACAAGTTCTATAACTTTTTTATTTACCCTATTTTCTTATTCGTACTAGTTGCTGGTTGAACTTTATTTTTCACTTTTAAAACACTAATGCCATATCCGATAAATCCACCAATAATCGCTGGGAAAATCCAACCTAATCCTACTTCATGCATTGGAAGTAAATTAGTAAGAAGATCGTTCACTACTGTTAATTTCATACCAGCTGCATTTAATCCATCAAACATACTTACAATAAATGTTATTAATAAGCTACCTTGATACACTTCTGCTCGTCCTTTAAATAATGGGTGAAGAAGTGTTAGGAAAATTAATACGATTGCTAGTGGATAAATTGCGCTTAATACAGGAACAGAAATTGCAATTAATTGCGTTAAACCTACATTCGCAACAACTGCACTGAACACTGATAAGATGATTGCTATCTTTTTATACGAAACATTCGGGAATAGCTTATGGAAAAATGAAGAACACGCTGAAACAAGTCCTACACTAGTAGTTAAACATGCTGCTGTAACCATAATCCCTAATATAATTCCACCGTATGACCCAAAATAATAGTTTGAAACTTTTGCTAATACTGCACCACCATTATCTAAATGACCAAGTTTTGCAACACTTGAAGCTCCCATAAATGAAAGTGCTGAATAAATCATTGCTAAAATAGATGCAGCAATCAATGTTGCTTTTGCACAAACAATCATAATGTCTTTTTTTGTTTTTGCGCCCTTTTCTTTAATCGCATTGATAATGATAATACCGAATACGAATGATGCTAACGTATCCATTGTTAAGTAACCTTCTTGGAACCCTTTAAAGAACGCATGTGATGTATACGCCTCTGCAGGTGCTTGCATTTCTCCCATTGGATGAATAAAAGCAAATGCTACTAAAATTCCGATAAATGTTAATTTAATTGGCGTTAATATTTTTCCTACAATATCGACAATTTTCGCGGGATTTAGCGAAAAAAAACAAGTGATACTAAAAAATATAATTGTAAAAAGAATGAGTGCTGAAGAATCCATAGCTTCTGGTACAAAAGGCTTCATACCAATTTCATAAGAAACGCTTCCTGTTCTCGGAATAGCGAATAGTGGACCAATCGCTAAATATAAAACTGTCGTAAATACAATGCCGAATACTGGATGCACGCGACTTGCTAACGATTGTAAATCTTCTTTACCTGAAATACCAAATGCCAATACTCCTAGCAACGGTAAACCTACACCTGTTACTAAAAATCCTGCATTAGCAATCCATACATTCTCCCCTGCCGATTGACCAAGCATTGCTGGGAATATTAAATTTCCTGCCCCAAAAAATAGTGCAAATAACATTAAACCAATAACAACAATGAACGAAAACGGTACTTTATTCGTCATAATATAACCTCCATTCAAAATAAACTATGTCATTTCCATTTTTAACTAATTGAATTTTCTGAATATTTAATTTAAGTATCAACTATTCTTGAACTCATTATAGTTTGCTATATAATATTTTGCAATACTATTTTCAAACTTTTCTTTTATTTTATAAATATACATTTTTTAACATGAAAAATAGACTAAAAAACCAACATGGTCATCCATGTTGGTTTTTCCATTTTACTATCAATTAATTAAAATTTCGCCGCTACTTTCTTAACGTTCTCTAGACCTTCTTCAACAATTTGTTGTGAGCGATCTGGATATTGGTTGTGCCCTTCAATTACAACAGTCTCTGGATTTGTAATGCCCCAGAATCCAAGTACAGTTGTTACGTAATTAACTGCCATTTCCATAGGAGCCATTTGTTCTGAAGAGTAATCTGAACCACGAGCACCTAACACAACTACTTTCTTACCACCAGCTAAACCTTCTGGGCCATTAGCTGTATATTTAAACGTTTTTCCAGCTTGAGATAAGTATGAAATATATGTGATTAATGGTGCTGGTACTGTAAAGTTCCATAATGGGAACGCAAATACAACTTTATCAGCTTCTAAAAACTGATTTAAATATTGATCTACTGTAGCAACTGCCTTCTCTTCTTCAGCTGTTAACTCCATACTTTGGCTACGTTTGTATCCACCTGAAATAGCAATATTTCCGTAATAAGGAAGATCTAATGCAAATAAATCTAACTCTGTAATTTCTGTATTCGGATTTGCTTCTTTATAAGTACTTACAAATGTTTCATACATTTTTGAACTAACTGCTTGCTCCGCTGGACGATCGTTTGCTTTTACAAATAATACTTTTGACATTGTTTTATTCCCCTCTACTTTTGTATTTTCTTCTTTTTTACCAAATAACGAGCTAAATAATCCCATTTTCTTCACCTAAACTTTCTTATCATATTCATTATTCAACATCATAAAAATTCTTATTCTAATAAAAAGTTCCAATTGATACTTTAAGGAAAGTTAATTAAAACTTTTTGTTATTTAATTACCTTATGTAAGTGATTGTAATATAGTCACTTACTTTAGTCAAGTAACTTTTAATAAAAAAATAAATCTCAAATTAAAAACATTTACTAAAATACAATTGAACACCAAATACGACTTTATTACTTGTATAATAAAATTAGAGAGGAAAATTCATATTTAGAAAGGATTTATTCATGAGCACTATAGAAAAGATTCAAACTTTTATTATTCTTTTTGCTGTTACATGCGGCATCGTACTCGGACAATTTAATTTCATACATATGTATTCTGACAAATTTATTGTTCCCTTCTTATTTTTCATGCTATATGGATTATTCCTCAGCATCCCATTAAAAGAAATAAAAAACGGATTTCACAATTTAAAATTTGCTGGAACAAGTCTTACTATTAACTTCTTATGGACACCTTTACTCGCTTGGGGATTAGGTGCACTATTTCTTTCAGATCATCCCGCACTTTGGGTTGGATTTATTATGTTAATGGTTACTCCGTGTACAGACTGGTACTTAATCTTTACTGAAATATCGAAAGGAAATGTAGCACTTTCTACTGCAATTTTACCTGTAAATTTAATTTTACAAGTACTACTCCTTCCCATTTATTTATTTTTATTCGCTGGTGTTATGAAGACTGTAGCGGTTTCTGTTTTAGTAGAAAGTATTGTTATCGTAATTGTCTTACCATTTTTACTTGCGCACGCTACAAAATTCATTATGAATAAACTGAAAAAAGCTGAAACGCTCGAGAATACACTCATTCCGTTTTTCAGCTCTGCCCAAATTGCATTTTTAAGTTTAGCAATCGTAGCGATGTTTGCATCACAAGGTAAATATTTACTACAAAATATGAATGTCGTTTTACTGTTACTCATTCCTATTCTATTGTTCTTCATCATTAATTTTGCACTCGGGCAATTTATCGGACGCATGATGCGTTTATCTTATAAAGATACAGTAAGTCTAAACTTAACAACTTTAGCAAGAAACTCACCTGTTGCACTCGCTATTGCTGTAACAGCTTTTCCAGATGAACCTCTTATTGCACTTGCACTCGTTATTGGACCGTTGATTGAGCTACCAGTACTTGCTTGTGTTTCACAGGTGTTGTTACTTATTAAGAAAAAACGACAATACGCATAATAAAAAACGTCCCGTAATAGGACGTTTTTTATTTTTGAAAAATTTCATACAACACTTATTTCTTATGTATCAATACAAATGAAATAACCGAAACTACAAACGTAATAATCCCAATAATAATAAATATAATAGACGCGGAAACTGACTCTAGGGAATATCCCGTTATTGCAATTCCTATCGGAGTTGATACTAGTAATAACGAATTTAAGAAACCGAAAAATCTTCCTTGCACTTCATTTGGAATTAACTTTCTATACAACGCTCCAAAATATACATTACTTACTCCAAATGCAATTCCTGACAGGAAATAATAAACTGAAAATAATATCGGATTTAACGTCGTACCCATTGCCGCATTAAAAATCCCCATAATCGCAGTACATATAAAAGCAGTCGTAATCGTTTTATATGTACGAATCTTTTTCGTAATAAATGCTCCTATTAAAATCCCTATCGGTGATGCCGCAAAAACTATACTATACCATCGCGTAGAAAGATCCATTTCTCTAACAACTATTACTTGCAGTGAAAGTATACATGCTGCTCCAAGTAAATTAATGACCGCAGCGCTCATTAGTAATGTCTTCAACGATTTGTTACTATTAATAACAGAAAATCCCTCTTTAAAATCTTCATAAAAAGGCTTCTTCTTCTCTACTTTTAATTCACGTGGAAATTTGATTCTCATTAAAATTAAAAATGATACAACAAATGTAATTGCATCTAACAAAAATACTCCATGAAAATTAAAAATACTAATTAAAAAGCTAGCCATTAAAGGAATGGCGACCGATATGATTTGTATTGATATTTGCCTCAGCGTAATCGCCTGTTGAACATTCTTTTCTTCCACATATGTTACTAATGCTGCATTTGAAGCTGGAGTAAATAAAGCACTCCCAATTGAACGTATGATAAGTAAAATTAGTAACGGAATGTATAGCATTTTATTATAAAATGCTATAACTGCAATTAAAATCATAACGATACATCTCATAACATCCGCAACTATCATAAGCTTTCTTCTCGACATTCGATCTGCTAACGTTCCTGTAATAGGAGCAAACAGAATCGCTGCCATTGCAATTGCAATATTTACCCCCGAAACGAGTAATGGCGAGTTTGTTAAATTCATTACCCATAACGGTAAAACAAGTGTAACCATAGAATTACCTATTAAAGAAATACAACTTGCTAAGAAAAAATAAGAAAAAACTTTATTACTCCATATACTAGAGCTATTCTCTTTTATATTACTAACTTCACTTTTCACTGTACTCTCCCCTCTACTCACATATTCTTCTTCTCCTTCTCTTCGTCACCATCCTTTAAAATACAAAAAACCTTCTTCAAAATAAGAAGAAGGTTTACTTATAACCATCTTCTTATCTTTTAGGACTTTTAGATCCTACAGGATTTAGCACCTTTATATAACATTAGGTTGCTGAGGCTTCGAAGGGCCAGTCCCTCCACCTCTCTTAATAAGAAGTTTTTATTCCATTATCCGAATTTATTATATATTACATCAAAATGATTTCAATATATTTTTCGATGCAGTTAAAAGAGGATGACATCTATCATCCTCTTTTAACAAATTTGTCATTACATTCACAAAGCCTCCCTAATTAAAAATTATTGGAAACGTAAATATAACGAAAGCTGCCCAAAGTCCGTAAATTGGCAAATACTTCGTAACGGCGTCTTGGATAGCTGTCGGTCCTGATTTGTTTTGCAAGAAACGCATATAGGAAAACATAATCCAAATGAGATTTGCCCAAATCAGTATGTTTACACCTAAAACAGCAAGTCTATTAGGTGTAATCCCGTAAGAAGAAAGTCTGAATACGATGGCTGACAATGCGACAGTGTCAATAATAAGTGCCAGAACAATTAAGGCAAAATTTATATAATCTGAAATGCTCTTTTTCTCGTCTGAATCACTCTCAACGATAGAAAATATAGTAACAGCCAATACACCAAGGAGTATTCCGTTAAAGGCCATTAAAAAATTACGATCCAAGAATGGATTTTTCCCCACCCAAATTACCGTTATAAGATAAATAAACAATGTGACCAGGACAAGTGGACTAAAAATTTTAGATATGTATGGCGTAATATTTTTAGCAAGTTTAAGATTCAATGATACTAAGTATGCAGCCACTACAGCGAGAGCGGCAGCTCCAAATAAAACAACATTACTAAAATAGAATTCACCTATATCCAAGTCAACAAAGCTAAATAATCGCATGGTGAATATTGCTAGTATCATTCCGCTCACTGCCATGCTCGCATAGAGAAGGCAATATTCTAAATTAAATTTAATATAAGCTAATCTTGTACTGCCTTTTGAATATTCATTTCCTGTAAACGCAAGCCCCAATAAGACCCATAACAATATAGGAAGATGTAAATACGCAAGGATACTGCTGTCTCTATAATTTAATGGCAACATATTAAGATACAACCCAGCAATTAGGAACAACGCTGTAAGGAAATAAATAATACTTTTTTTCGGGGTATTATTGTAAACAAAATAAGCAGCGATAAAGGGAATTACACCAAAAGCTAGGTTAATTGGAGCAATTGCTTCCTGCTCTACAAAGTGGAAAATGATTCTTGTGCTTAGCCCAGCTAGAATAGCTAACATGCCCATGAATAAGAAACCTTTTTGAAACAGCGATACTTTTTCTTTATTTGCCGTCTCCTTGAAATGTAATCTTTCATACCAAGCAGCTAGAACCTGCGAATCAAGATTTTCATCCCACGCTTGTGAGAATGACTTTCTAAAAGCTCTCGGGTCTTTTCTATACATTCTCTCCAACTCATGAGGGTTATCCATATTTTCGATAATCAAATTGTGATTGTTCATAGTTTTACCTCCTCTAATAAAAAACAGCTTTGTTACCTTTCTATAAAAAGCATCTCACTGATTTATTATGATAATGATTTTAATACACTATTTATTGTTTTACAATAAATAATTATCAATTATAAAGATTTTTTTATTGTATATTTTATTTCAAACAAAAATATATAGTACTACTTATTCAAAAAAATATCCTATAGAATAGACTTTTTTAAGCGTCTATTCTATAGGATATAATTTAATTATCATATTTTTATTTGTTAAAACAACTTAATTCTCAAACACAAAATTAATCTTATTATCTTTCCACTCTAACTTCGCATCAAATGTTTTTTCGCCCTTTTTAAATCCTTTAATTAAATCGGTCTTCTCACCTTTTAAAAGCTTAGTCATATTCTTTTGCGAAATTGTTTTACTTAATATCTTCTTCGAAATGGTAAAGTCACATTGTGTCGTGTTGTAATTAGAACAGCCGTAAAACGTTGACTTATCAATTACATCGCCATCACATTTTTTACAGCTACCAACCTTTTTACCTGTTGTAAATTTCGATCCTTTTCGCTCAATCGATTCAACATGTAATCCAGTGAAATCCCACTTCTCAGACATTTCCACCGCATCTTCAATAATTTTAGCTGATAATTTTTTCGTTTGTTCCATAAAAGTTGCTGGTGATGCTGTACCTTCCCCAATTTCCGCAAGGCGCTGCTCCCATTTTGCGGTCATTTCTGGTGAAGCTAGTATTTTATCACCGATTGCGGTAATTAATACTTTTCCTTTATCGGTCGCATACACTTGGTTTTTCTTCACATCTATATATTTACGGTCTTTCAGCATCGTAATAATTCCAGCGCGAGTCGCTTCCGTACCTAAACCTTCTGTTTTCTTTAATACTTTCTCAAGCTCTTCGTTCTCTAAATACTTACCTGCCGTTTTCATTAACGTAATAAGTTGTCCTTCTGTATAACGCTTCGGTGGTTGTGTTTTTCCTTCTTTCACTTTCACCTTTACAACTTTTCCTTCTTCACCTTCAGCTACAATTGGAAGAATGGTTTCGTCATCTTTATCGTCTTGGAAAATAACTTTACGCCATCCTTCTTGAATTTGCTGTTTTCCTTTTGAAATGAATTCAGCACGTTCATCTACAAGCGTTACAATCGTTGTATAGTCAAAGATTGCAACTTCATAATGAGCGGCAATCAGTCTTCTTACGATCATATCGTAAATTTTCTTTTCATCACCTGATAATCTGCTTGGGTTTGTAACTTGCTCTGTCGGAATAATCGCGTAGTGATCTGTTACTTTCTTTTCATTCACATAACGCTTATTATTCATAATCGATTCAACCGGAGCCGGTAATAAACCTTTATATTCATCAAACTGACTTAACTTCTGTAAAATATCAGGGAACGTTGCTGCCTCTCCTTGGGTAACATAGTTGGAATCCGAACGAGGGTAAGAGACAATTCCTTTTTGATATAATGCTTGCGTTATATCAAGCGTCTTTTTCGGTGAAAATTTAAATGCTTTATTTGCCGTTGCTTGTAGTGATGATAAGTTAAATAAAAGCGGAGGTTGAAACTCTTTACGCTCCGTTTTCATTTCCTTCACTACTGCCGGTTTACCTTGGCAAAACGCCGCAATTTTATTCGCCATATCTGGATCTTTTAAGCGGGATTCACTATCCTTCTCCCATTTCCCCTCATACTTCTTTCCTTCTATATTAAAGGTTGCGAACACTTCCCAGAACGGCTCTGACTTAAAGTTTTCTATTTCCTTTTCACGCTTTACGATTAACGCGAGTGTCGGTGTTTGTACACGACCAGCTGAAAATACATCATTCATTCCTTTTTTCTTTAACAAAATACTAAACACACGTGATGCATTCATACCAACAACCCAGTCAGCACAAGATCTTGTGTATGCTTCGTAATACGTATTAATCGTGTCTGATTCATCAAGCAAGTTTTTAAATCCTTGGTAAATAGCTTGCTTCGTTAAAGAGGAAATCCAAAGACGCTTCATTGGCTTTTGCACGTTGCAAAGATTAATTATATTCCGTACAATCAATTCCCCTTCACGCCCAGCATCGCCCGCGTGAATAATTTCTGTTACCTGTGGATTATGTAACAGCTGTTTCACAACGTTAAATTGCTTATACTTCGACTTTGTTACTTCAAATTGAAAACGCTCTGGAATCATCGGTAACGTATTAAGTGACCATTTTTTCCACTCTGCGTGATAATGTTCTGGATTACATAACTGCGTCAAATGACCAATTGCCCATGTACAGTACGCTCCATTTGGAAATAACTCATTCGCTTCTACTTCTAAATATCCATCTTTCCGGCGATATTTAAATTGTGAAACAAGAGCCAAACCTTGATCTGGTTTCTCGGCAATAATTAATTTCATTTTATAACTCCCTATCTGTATTCCAGTGTTACTTTCATTGTCTATCTGTTTAGAAGCGATGATAAAAACAACAATCTTATTTATCATTCGCGGATTACTCCCTGTAATGGGATAACTATAATATTATACGCTTATTCTTTATGGCTTCACAATAGAAACTCTTCATTTAACTCTTACATTCACATGCTCATAAGTAAAAAGACGCCCCCAAAAATCAGGAGCCTTCTTACTTACATTAATTAAATTGTGCAGATATAAATAAGCATAAGTACTCTCCATATAAACATATGATGAAATGAACGATAGGACAGGGAGGTATCATAATGTTCGCTTACACATTAACGGCCTTAACACTTTGTTGTATCTCAATTCTTATTACATCATATATTTCTAAACGCAAGGGTACCCTAATGGAGTATATGGTATTTATTATGTCTTTTAGTATGAGTATCAGTTTAAGTATCGGTTTTTATTTTGGTATTCTTTTTAAAGGTGAATTGCTCTATTCCACTTTGCTTGCCGTATTAATTAGTGGTTGTATCGGTTTTTTTATCGGTCTACGTTTTCACCTATATACTGCTTTAGAAGGCATGTTCTCTGGCTTAATGGCAAGTATGATGGGAGCAATGATTACAGAAATGTTAAATGCTCAACAAGCTCATAGTATACTGTTTATTAGTCTTTTACTTACGATAACAATAACTATGTCATGTATGATTCAACTTTTATCAGAAACTTTTTCTGCTTTTATCCAAAGGCGTTTTTTGTTATTACTATCAATTAGTGTGGTAATTATCGTTGCCGTATTCGTGACATTCCCAGATCATACTCCCCCACCTTCACCCGGGCATGATCAAAATATACATTGACTCTTGCAACGAAAATGAATAAGCAGCTATCCATAGGATAACTGCTTCATATTATTCTGGCTTATTAGGAATATTTTGGTTTGGAACATAATCAGATTTATAATCTTTATATTTCACTTCCGTTACCATCCCTGCTGAAGCATGATGTAAATCGTGACAATGGAACATCCACTCACCCGGATTATCTGCTACAAAGGCTACTTCATATTCTTCTCCCGGTTTTAAGTTCAATGTATCTTTTACAATTGGAGAACCTTCTATCGGTTTTCCATCTTTACTCAACACCTGGAAGAAGTGACCATGTAAATGCATTGGGTGATCATCCATTTTAGAACGATTTACCAATTTCACTTTTACTAAATCATCCTTTTTCACTTGAATTGGGTCAATATCCGGAAATACCTTTCCGTTAATTGTATATACCATTTCATTTCCATTCATTTTCGTATTTAAGTCCATATTATATGTGGCAGTATACTGTTGGTCTAACGTGAAACTACCTAATTTTTTAGCACCATATTTCGTCATATCTAATTTCGGTAATTTTTCTTTTTCGTTTGCTTTATCTTTCATCTCTTTGCTGCCATCATATTCAATAACAGCTTTCATTCCTTTTGCACCTTTATTTGCTGAATGCTCTTCAATATACCATTTCCCAGGATTATTAGCAGTAAATTCAATATCATAACGTTCACCCGGTGCGATTGAAATTACTTGATCCTTTATAACTTTTGGATCGTTTATTGGTTGACCATCTGTCGCAATTACTTTTATATCATGACCGTGAACATGTATATCATGTGATAGATAACCAGCATTAACGAGTCGCAGACGAACTTTATCTCCCTTATTCACTTTTAATGGTTCTACTAAATCCCCGCTTTTACCATTGATTGTGAATAAATCATACATACTCATATTATGACCTTCCATCTTCATATTTCCATGGTCCATTCCTGTCATATTGCCAGAATCTTTTTTATCACTGTCCATGTCCATACCAGAATGGTCCATACCCTTCATATCATCATTCTTTTTTGTATTGTCATTATCCATACTAGATTTTTTACTGTCTGCTTTTTCTGTTTTTCCTTTTGTCATTTCTTTTAACTGTTTATTAATCTCTTCTTTATCTGTTATCCATTCATCCAACATTAATGTGTAATCTTTATCATACTTTTCCTTTGTATCTTCTACAATGAGTGCTCCATACAAACCTCTATCTAATTGATTTACAGAATCTTGATGCGAGTGATACCAGTACGTTCCTGGTACGTTCGCTTTAAATTCGTAGGTAAAACTTTTTCCAGGTTCAACCGCATCTTGTGTCACGCCTGGAATTCCATCCATATTATTTGGGACAGGATATCCATGCCAATGAACAGATACCGGTGCAGATAATTCATTTTTTAATGTCACTTTCACTTGTTCACTTTTTTTCACCCGAATTTCTGGACCAGGAGATGAGCCATTAAATGTCCAGACTGGAACAATAACACCGTTACCTAACTTTTGCTTTTCTTCTCTCGCTATTAAAGTAACTTCTGGTCCTTTTTCAACCTTCAATGGTTTTGTAGCTGTTTCAGTCTGTGATGTTTTTTTATCTTTCATATTTTTATGATCATTTGTTGTATTTGTAGTCGCAGAACATGCAGCAATTAAAAATATTACAGAGACCGTAAGAGCTGTTAATACAAATCGCTTCATGGAAAATCCCTCCTTTTTCTTTGTCAAAATCATTGTAGAAGATGATTTTCAAGAAAATATGGAGATTTAAAATGAACAAAATAAAAAGGCGCTCAAAATTGAGCACCTTTTCTACTTATTATTTCGTAACAACCTCATCTTCCTTTACATTCACATTATTTTCTCTCATAAACGCTTCAATCTCTTCCACTTCTCTAATGATATCTTTTGACAAGTTTTCATGTCCGTCTTCCGTTACAAGAATATCATCTTCAATACGAATGCCAATTGATTCTTCTTCAATATAAAGACCAGGTTCAATTGTTATAACCATACCTTCTTCTAACACTCTATCTTTATATGTTCCTACATCATGCGTATCTAAGCCAAGGAAATGGCTCACACCATGATAATAGTATTTTGATAACTCTTCATCTTCTTGAATTAAACCAATAGCTTTACACTCTTCTGCTAGTACCTTTTTTGTATGCTCATTTAATGCAGAAAACTTTACTCCTGGCTTAATGAGTTCTGTTGTTTCTTTCAATGCTTTTAATACGATATTATATATTTGTTTTTGGCGACTAGAGAATGTTCCATTTGCCGGGAATGTATAACTAATATCAGCGTTATAGTAGTCTTTTTGAGCGCCTAAATCTAGTAATACTAAATCACCATTTTGAATTTGTGCATCATTGTCTTCATAATGAAGAACTGTAGCATTTTTCCCACTTGCCAAAATTGTATTGAACGCATGATGTTTAATGCCAGATGATTTCAATGTGAAATCAAACTGAGCTTCTAATTCATACTCCATCATGTCTGCTTTTGCATGCTTAAGTACGTTATAAATGCCCTCTTTCGTTACAGCAATCGCTTCTTTCACAATTTCAATTTCTTCTTCTGTTTTAAACACTCGCAATTCACAAATATTCGGATATACATTACCAATTGTTACGTGTGGATATTGTTCTCTTACATGTTTAGCAAATGCTAATGTTTTTGTCTCCGTACCATTCCACTCACGACGTTCTAAATCTAAATATAGATGTTTCACATTTTCTGTAAAAAGTACATTTGACATTGTTTTTTCAAAGCTATCTAAATATACAACTTTCTTTATACCTGAAATTTTCTCTGCTTCTTCGTTAGAAACTGTTTTACCGACCCACTTTTCCATTACTGGATCTGACTTTTCAATGAAAAGTGTTTCCTCTACACTACCTCCAACTTTCTTCAACATGAAAATAACATTTGGTTCATCGATCCCTGTTACATAGTAAAAATTTCGATTTGGCACAAATTTATAATGTGCATCGGCTGACATATGAGGTGCTTGTCCAGCAAATAAAATAGTAATGGATTCATCTGGTAATGTGTTTACTAATCGTTCTCTATTTTGAGCAAAAAATGTTGATTTCATAATAATCCCCCTAGCGTTCTATGTATAATAAAAAAACTAATGATCTAATCAATTCATTTTATTATTGTTACAATTTTTCGTCAATTTTTAACCTTTTTTTGATGGTGTTGACATAATTAAAATTACACGTTACAATAACTATACATTAGTAAGTAACTAATGTAATTAACTTTAACTAGAGGTGAAACAAATGAAAAACATTTTATTCCGTATTAACGAATTATCAAAAAAAGAAAAAGTATCTGGATTAACAGTTGATGAAAAACAAGAACAACAAATGTTGCGTCAAAACTATACACAAACATTTCGTGGAAGCCTAGATTCCATTTTATTAAACACAAAAATTGTTGATCAAAATGGTCTTAACGTTACACCAGCCGCATTACAAGATGCTCAAATACGTTTAAAATTAAGCAAATGAGTTCCGCGCTAAAGGATTTTAATAAAACATAAAAAGAGCTGGATTTCCTATTTAGAAATTCCAGCTCTTTTTATTGTCTTTTCTAATCTAGTAAACGAACGATACATCGCAATTCTCCATGACACAATCATGGCAAATGCAAGTAAGAAAAACATTCCACTTAACTCCGCTAAATCAATCGATTGACTTAAATATGATTTCAACGCTACTCGTACAGCTAATAGCCCAATTAAAATAAATATAAATGCTTTTGACGGTTTCATATATATTTGTTCATTTCTTATTTCAAACTTCGTTGTTTTAATAAGGAATATAGAGAAAATAAGTCCTATACTAATCGCTTCTACTATTTCTAACGATGTTAATCGAAACTCTGGTAAGAAGTACATCATTGCGCCAGTACTCATAAAAATTGGCGGCAATATTATTTTCTTTTTCGTTACCGGCTTTTTCGCTGCTTTAAAGCGAAGAAACATGACACCAACCGCCATACAAACTGCTACAATACTTGATAAAAGTGCTATCATCCTCTCCACTCCTATCTATTTAACAGATTTTTTGAGTAAAATCATAAACCAAACGAGCCCGATACTTATAATAACGTGACCTAATCCAGCCATATGGCTTAAACCGTTAAAGTCAGTTCCATTTACTTGTAGAAGACCTCTCCATAGCATTGTAGCAATAGTAAAAATTAATCCGACATTATAAACTACAAACCATGCACAAAAGCTCTTTGCTTCTTGTACATGAAATACTTTAAATAGACCCAAAGCAATTAAAAAGAATACGAAACCAAGTACTAACACATGTGTATGCACCAATTGCAACATTGTGGATCCTTTAATTCCTTGTGCTTTCGAGTACTCTCTTGCAAAAACTCCTGATAATAAACCGATAATTAAGTAGCTGAATGCTGCATTATATAATTTCTTCATTCTATTCCTCCTGCTGTAAACTTTCTATTATTCGCTGCAATCATTTTACGCAAAGTTTATGAACGGAATATGAACAAAATATTACATTCAACATTTAAATATAAAAAACCCTTCCACAATTTATATTTGTGGAAGGGTTTTTCAACTTATTTTAAATCTTCTATTGAGAAAGCACCTGGCAGTAATTGCTCAACAGTCACTTCTTTTTCATCGCCTTTTACATTCGTTAGTAATACAGGCATTTTCGGTTCACAGAATTCAGCAATTACTTGTCTACAAGCACCACACGGTGAAATCGGTCCGTCCGTTTCTCCTGTAATAACTAAGTAACTAAAGTCGCGCTCACCTTCTGATACTGCTTTAAAGATCGCTGTTCTTTCTGCGCAGTTACATAAGCCGTAAGAAGCATTTTCTATGTTACAACCAGTATAGATTTTACCTTCTTTCGTAACTAACGCTGCACCAACAGGAAATTTTGAATACGGAATATATGCTTTTTCTAACATTTTATTTGCTTCTTCAATATATTTTTTCTTATCCATATTATTTCCTCCTCAAAGTAAGTGTAATGATGATTAGTCAGTAATAACTGTATGCACTAATTTAGGAGCCACTGCTGTTTCAGCAATAGAAATGTTCTCATAAATTTTTGCTTTTACATCTTCTACATTTTCGCGGTTTGCGTAGATTGTTACGAATGGCTCGCCTTCTTTTACTGCATCGCCAACTTTTTTACGTAACATTAATCCTACTGCTAAATCGATTTCATCTTCTTTTGTCGCACGGCCAGCACCAAGTAACATAGCTGCGATACCAATTTCATCTGCAACAATGTTAGAAATAACACCTGAAGTTTTTGCAGGTACATCAATTACATACTTCGCCTGTGGCATTTTTTCTGGATTGTCTACAATTGAGCTATCTCCGCCTTGATTACTTAAGAACTCTTTAAACTTCTCTGTTGCTTTTCCGTTTTTCATAACTTCAATTAACATTTCACGCGCTTCTTCTAGTGTATTTGCTTTTTTCGCAAGTACAACCATCTGACTTCCTAATACAAGTACTAATTCTGTTAAATCTTCTGGTCCTTCACCTTTTAACGTATCAATCGCTTCTTTCACTTCTAGAGCGTTACCAATTGCAAAACCAAGTGGTTGTGACATATCTGAAATAACAGCCATAGTTTGACGTCCTACATTATTTCCGATACGTACCATTGCATGTGCTAATTCTTTTGCATCTTCTTCTGTTTTCATGAATGCGCCAGCACCTGTTTTTACATCAAGTACGATTGCATCTGCACCAGCTGCAATTTTTTTACTCATAATTGAACTTGCGATTAAAGGAATTGAGTTAACCGTTCCGGTTACATCGCGTAATGCATAAATCTTTTTATCTGCAGGTGTTAAGTTTCCTGTTTGTCCAATAACAGCTACTTTGTCACGGTTTACAATATCAATAAATTGCTCTTTTGTAATTTCAACGTGGAATCCTTCTACCGCTTCTAATTTATCAATTGTTCCGCCTGTATGTCCTAAACCACGACCAGACATTTTTGCTACTGGTACATCTAAAGCAGCTACTAATGGTCCTAATACTAATGTTGTTGTATCACCAACACCGCCAGTTGAATGTTTGTCTACTTTAATTCCTTCAATTGCTGATAAGTCGATCGTTTCTCCAGACTCCACCATTGCCATCGTTAAATCTGCACGTTCGCGATCTGTCATATCTTTAAAGAAGATTGCCATTGCAAGTGCACTCACTTGATAATCAGGAATACTTCCGTCTGTATATCCATTAATAAAGAATTTGATTTCTTCAGTCGTTAATTCTTTACCGTCACGTTTTTTCGCAATAATATCTACCATTCTCATTACAATCACCATTCCTTTTTATATGATATGAATCTATTAAAATAATAAGCCTACGATTGTTGCTGATAAGAAACTTACTAATGTTGCACCGAAAAGTAATTTCAAACCAAATCTTGCGACTACATTCCCTTGCTTTTCATTTAAGCTCTTAACTGCTCCTGCAATAATTCCAATTGAAGAGAAGTTTGCAAATGAAACTAAGAATACAGATATAATCGCTGTCGTTCTATCTGAGAAATTAAAGTTTCCTTGTGCTAAATCTGTCATAGCGACAAATTCATTTGATACTAATTTTGTTGCCATAATATTTCCAGCATTAACAGCTTCATGCCAAGGTACACCCATAATAAATGCAAATGGCGCAAATACATAACCAAGAATTTCTTGGAATGAAATACCGATTACACCTTTAAATACAGCGTTAATGAATGCGATAAGAGCAACGAAACCAATTAACATAGCTGCTACTGTAATCGCAACTTTAAATCCATCTATAATGTATTCTCCTAATACTTCAAAGAAAGTCTTTTTCTCTTCCTCTTGTACTTCTAACATATCTTCTTCTTCAGTAACTTCATAAGGGTTAATGATAGAAGCGATAATAAAGCCACCGAATAAGTTAAGCACTAAAGCGGTTACAACATATTGCGGTTTTAATAACACCATATACGATCCAACGATAGACATTGAAACGGTAGACATTGCAGATGCACATAATGTATACATTCTTTTCTCTGGCAATAATCCTAGTTGTTTCTTAACTGAAATAAACACTTCAGATTGTCCTAAAATCGCAGAAGCAACAGCGTTATATGATTCTAGTTTTCCCATTCCATTTACTTTACTTAATGCTAGACCGATAGATTTCACGATAATAGGTAACACTTTAATGTGTTGCAAAATACCGATTAAAGCTGAGATAAATACGATTGGCATTAATACACTTAAAAAGAACGAAAACTCTTTTTGATTTACTAATCCACCAAATACGAAATTCACACCGTCAGCGGCATATTTTAATAGCTCTCCAAAACCATCTGCTATTCCGCTAATTAATATATTCCCTACACTTGTATTTAATAATAAAAACCCCAAAATGAATTGTAATATAACCATCGTTATGATTGGGCGATATTTGACTTTTTTTCTATCATTACTAGCAAGCCAAGCGATACCTAAAATCAATACGAGGCCTAAAACACCGATTAAGTATTTCATAAGCCGTCTCCTCCCATTCGTATCCGCTTACATCTTTTTCAATTGTTAAAGCAATAGATACACTTTACTTTGTGTATCTATTGCTTTTGACATCATTAATGATTAGTAGTTATCTGTAGCACCTTTTGCATCATTTAATACGATTGCAACACTAGCACTTGCTCCAACGCGAGAAGCTCCAGCAGCTACCATTTTTTCTGCATCTTCACGTGTACGAACGCCACCAGATGCTTTTACACCAACGTTTGGTCCAACTGTTTTACGCATTAATGCGATATCTTCAGCAGTTGCTCCGCCAGTTGAGAATCCAGTTGAAGTTTTTACGAAATCAGCACCAGCTTTTACTGATAATTCACAAGCGCGTACTTTCTCTTCATCTGTTAATAGGCAAGTTTCAATGATTACTTTTACAAGAGCTTTTCCTTTTGCTGCTTGTACTACTTCATAAATGTCTTTTTCAACAAGTTCGTCGTCGCCATCTTTTAAAGCGCCTACGTTGATTACCATGTCAACTTCAGTTGCACCTTTTGCGATAGCATCTTTTGTTTCGAAAGCTTTTGTTTCAGTAGTACTTGCGCCTAATGGGAAACCGATTACAGTACAAACATCTACATCATGTCCAGCTAATTCTTCAGCAGCTAGCTTTACCCATGTAGGATTAATACAAACAGAAGCGAATTTATATTCCTTTGCTTCTTCGATTACTTTCATAACATCTTCTTTAGTAGTATTAGCTTTTAAAATTGTATGGTCAATTAACTTTGCAATGTTCATTATCTTCACTCCTCATATCTTTTAACAACTTCATTCTAACTCTTAGTTGAACAAATGTAAATACACTTTTGAAATTTTGTTCATTCTTTTTGAAAAGGCATTTTTCTGTAGTAAGTAAAGCTTATTCTAACTAAGAAACACTTTCTATTTAAAATCAAAACTTTTATATTAACAATGGTAGTATGTATCTCAATATCCATAATTATTTTAAAAAAAGCAATTTGTATTCAAACAGCACTCCCATAATTCATACATAACAAAATAAAAGGCTTTCTCAAAATTTAATATCTTGAGAAAGCCTTTTATTTCTAATCTTTTTGATAATGTAACAGTTCTTTTGCTGTATGCTGATCGATAATTAATACATTTGCATATCCGCCACGTAACGCACCATGAATTGCTTTTATTTTTCTATTACCACCAGCAACTAAAATAGAACGTTTCTTTAATTTCAGTTCCTCTAACTCAATTCCAATGGTCCGCTTATTAATTTCTTCACTACTAATATTTCCATCCCCATCAAAGAAACGTGAACAAATGTCACCGACCGATTGTTTTTTGAGTAAACTTGTTTCATCCTTATCGAAATAACCTAATCGGAATAATAGCGCTTCGTCTCGCACTGTCCCTACAGTGAAAATTGCAATATTTGCTTGTTTCCCCATTTCAATAATGTGATGAATATGTCGATCCTGCTCTACTAATTCCTTTGTCACTGCATTATCAAATATAACTGGAAGAGGTAGATTTCTTGGCGTCGTTTGAAAAGCATCTGCAAATAAAGCAATTGTTTCATTCGCAAATGTATTTACACTCGAATGACTAATACCGCCTTTTAACTGAACGACTTCTACACCTTTTACATGTTGCGGTACAATTTTTCTAGCGATTTCATACATCGTCATTCCCCAGCTTACACCAACGATATCACCATTTTTAACCGTCTTTTCCATATACTCAGCTGCATATTTACTAATATACTCTGTAATCGTTGCATATTCTGGCACTGGAGAAAATACGACATGCGCCTCTAACAAATTGTACTTTTCTTTCAGTAAATTTCCAACGTTATCTAAATCAGCAAATGGATCAGCTATACTAATTTGAACAAATCCTTTTTCTTTCGCGTACTTTAATAACCTAGAAATCGTCGGTCTTGAAATATTTAGTTTGTTAGCAATTTCTTGCTGACTATAATCTGATTGATAATATAATCTTGCAACTTCAACGCTTAATTGTTGTTTATCTTTATCCATAGTAACTCACTACATATCCTTTCCTGTATTTCCTTTTCGTTACAAGCATTATACAGCTTTATGTAATAAATTTCGACTACAGAATTTTATCTACCTGAACTTCTACTCCGCTTAGTATATGCAATGAAATTTAATCAATGGGGATTATGTCCCTCCCCTACTGATTATCATCCCTCACAAATTAGGCGTTTACGGGCGACTCGGCTCCCATAATGTAGAATCTTTTTATTAAGCAAACAGGTCGGATTATTGAGAAACTCATTTTTAAAATTCAAATTAGTATGTAAGTGTGAAATTAATTGTAAAATAGTATAGTTTTAGAATAAATAAGAGAAATAACCACTATTGATTATTTCTCTTTTCATATACATATTTATTTTTGGAAAAATAATCTAACCCCAAATACTAATAATACCGCACCTGTAATCCCCTCCATTGTACGGCTCACTCGTTCTTTTCTTAAAAAAGTTCTTAATTGACGTATGAGTGAGATGTAAAGTAAATACCATATTGCTGTCAAAGTCGTAAATGTGACTCCGAATAAAAGAAATTGGGGGAAATGATTTTGATTACTTACAATAAATTGGGGTAAAAAACTAAGGAAAAACACAGCAGTTTTTGGGTTTAAAATCGCGGTAGTAAATCCTTGTCTAAAGCTTTTAATTACCCCAATATTCTTAGTGTCCATTTCTATTGGACCTGACATATCTTCTTTTTTATGTAAGGCACTTTTAATTGACTTTACAGCTAAGTAAATTAAATAAAAAGCCCCAGCACATTTTATAAATGTAAATAACATAGCAAATTTCATTAGGATAGCAGAGAGTCCTAACGTAGCCATTATTGTATGAATCATCATTCCAGATATCGTTCCTAAAACAGTCTTTATTCCACCATTTTTACCATGCAAGATAGTGTTTTTTGTAACTAGTGCAAAACCAGGACCAGGCATCATTATGATTAACATTGCTGTAAGGATAAATAATAGATAATTTTCCATGTTCTAGTATTTCCTTTCCAATTTTTAGTTTTGCTTACAGTATAGCTTTTTTTCATTAAAACATTAAATATAAAAGACTTGATCAGAAATTTATATATCAAATTACAAGTCCACCCTCACAAAAACAGGATAAAAAAATAAACAGCGGAACTAGCCCACTGTTTACTTCGCCACACCTTCATGTAATTTTTCTGTATAATCTTTTATGTCTTTCCAGCTATCTTTCGCTGTATTCAAATCTTCTTTTATAAACGCAAACTCTTCTGGACTAATTCCTTTTACGTTTTGTAGTAAATTATTATATTTTGCCCCTACTGTATACCATTGATTTGATATGTTTTGCAATGCTGTAATTGCTGCATCAATCGTTTCAGTCATGTTTGTTGTTTTATTTTTTACATCTGTCAAAATTGCGACCTCTGCTTGTGCGCCAGAAATTCTATCCTTTAAATTGGCAATTTCTCTTTCTGCATTTGCAATATCTTTTTTCGCAACGGCAATCATTGGTCCGCCAGCAAGGCATGTTATTAACGCTACGCAAAGTACACCACCAGCGATAACCATATCATTACTCTTTTTGATTGAGTCATTATATGTATTAATTTGTTGCTCTAAAGCTGGAATTCCAGCATTCGTACTTGCTAAAATCGAGGTTAGTTGATTTGTATCCGCTTTAAAGCTATTTGTATCTTTCGCCATTCTATCACGAAAGGCTTTCAAATCTCCTAATAATACATCTACCTCATTTTGATTCTTTACAATATCCGCATACAATTTTTCTAAATCCGCTTTTAACTTTACGCTATCTTTTTGATCAATTGCTATTAGCATGCTACTATAATACGCTTGAAAAGTATTATTGTAATCAATAATATTTTGATCCGTTTTCATAATTTGCGGCTTCATATGATCTAACCAATACGCCGCGTTAATTTTTGCATCTCGTTGGTGCTGAATCATATTTCCTTTAAACTCACTATTAATCGAACTTATTTTACTCAAATAAGTCTCTTGCTGATTTCGAATTAAGCTTGCATATGAATCCATTGCGAATATGCTCGATGTCGTTTGTGCCATTACATCTTGGAATCCAGCTGGCCCTAACGAATAATTTCCCGCACTTTCTTGCAATGTTTTTACGTTTTGTTCTGCTGCAAAAGGATGTAAAGGAAATACATTACTCGTTGCCACCCCAGCCATCATTAACGTTAAAAGACATTTTTTATAAAATTGTTTCTGCATACTTTTCACCTGTTTTCTTTATAAGGGTATAAAGTGAAACTTTAATCAGTGGGGGTTTTCTTCATCCCCCACTGATTATCAGCCCTCACCAATCGGACTTTTAGGGGCAGCCCGATCCCCACCTAAATTCTTTGCTTTCGCTGCATTTTGAGGTGGGGGTCTTACCGCACATTAAAGTGGGATAAAAAGCTCCTGCTCACAACTGAACAGGTGCTTCAAATCTTTCATCAATACGTAACGCTCTAACGATTCGTATTTAATTAAGCTTTTTTCGTATCTACTACTTTAATATCTTCAGCATAAATCTTTTCTGCATAGTCTTTAATGTTTTTCCAGCTATCTTTCGCAATGTTTAAATCTTCTTTAATGAAAACAAGGTCATTCGGACTAATTGAATCTACATTTTGAAGTAAAGAATTGTATTTTGATCCCATTGTGTACCATTGGTTTGAAATGTTTTGCAACGCTGTAATTGCAGTATCAATTGTATTTGTTAAATACTCCGTTTGTGTTTTAATGTTTGTTAATCCTGCTACCTCTAATTGAGCAGTTGTAACTTGTCCTGTTATTTTTTGAATTTCAGCTTGTGCATTATCAAGCTCTTTTTTTGCTAATACGATTCCAGCTGTACCACCGCCTACAGCTGCTGTACCACCTGCAATTAACGCCACTCCTAACGGCGTTCCTGCACCTGTAGCAATAACTACTGCACCACCAATAATTGCAATTGGCCCTAGAGCTGTCGCAACTGATGAACCGATAATAATTGCATTATATTTACTAATTGCTTCATTGTACGTTGTAATTTGATTTTGCAATAGCGGAATTCCAGCGTCTTGACTAGCTAAAATAGATGTAATTTGATTTGCATCACCCTTAAAGTTTTGCGTATCCGACGTCATTTTATTTCGGAATTTCTTTAAGTCTTCTACTAACTGATCTACTTGCGCTTTATTTTCATTAATACTACTTGATAATCTAGTTAATCCTTTCGTAAGCGTCGCTTTATCTTTTGCATCAACCGCAGCAACTAAAGTATCATAATAGTTTTGGAATTTCGTATTGTAATTAATGATATTTTGATTTGTTGAAATAAGCTGTGGCTTCAATACATCTAACCATTGCTTCGCATTTCCTCTAGCTGTATCCTGGTGCTGAATCACTTTTCCTTTTAAAGCAGCATCAACAGACGATACATTTCCAAAGTTAACATTACCTTGTTTAATAATTGTTAAAGCGTACAGATCCATTACTAAAGCGTTTGAACCTGTTCTTTCCATTGCATCTTTTAGGCCTTCTGGTCCTAATGAGTATTCCTCATAGTCATTATAAGCTTTTGCTACCGCATGAACTGGAGCTTGTTTCACTGTACTTTCAGCTGCATACGTATGAGCTGGCATAATGTTTCCTGCTGCAAATACTGCCATAAGTGCTGATAGAGCCATTACTTTATAAGGTTTTTTTGTCATTTTTCTTCTCTCCCTATATCGTTACTTATTTTTAATGTACTTCAACGTTTGTAACGTAATCTTCAAATTGATTCGTTTGTTTATTCATTTCATCACTTACTTTTTTAATTTGGTTGAAATGTTTTTGTAGTAAACTACTATCTGTATATGTGCCTTCTTCAACATTCTTTTGAATTTGGATCATATTATTGTTTAAAACTTTCCAATCCGTTAACAACGTTTCTAATGTTGTAATTTGACGATCGATTAGTTCTGTAAAGCTACTTACTTGATCTTCAACGAATGTAATTTGAGTCGCCTCTGCTTCAGTTTGTGATAATTTTTGAATAAGTGGCAATAGCTCTTTTTGCTTTTGCTGAATACGAAGAGCCGCTTCCCTCGTTTGACTATCGGCAGCATTTACAATTTCATTACTTAAAGTACCGATAGAAACAAAATCAATTGTTTTCGTTTGTGCAGTTTGATTTGTAATTGTAAATACTTGTTTACCGATATTAATAGAACCTTTAATAATTTCTTGAGGTCTATTCAAAATAGTCGTTAATTCAGCTTGAATTTCCCCTTGAATTCTTTTAATATCTTCTCTTAATTTCACAATATCTCCACTTGATCCTTGCAGTGTTTTTATTGCTTCATCAGCTTTAATTGATAAGTTGTTACTATCTTTGTCCAATACCGTTTTAAATCGATTTAACTCTAATAAATCTTGCTCCATACTCTCTTGGATGCTTTTTACTTGCAATTGTAATTTTCCATATGCATTTGTAAAATCTGCTTTTGCTTGTTCATCTTCATTTACGTTCCCTGCTAGTTCATAGAGCTTACTATAATAGCTATTAAATCTAGTACTATACCTCATCATCTCTTGATTTAAGTCGATTAACTTCGGATTATATTCATCAATCCACTCTCTTACATTTGCCTTTGCAAACTTTTGATGATTCGTCAAACTACTCATCGCGTTCACCTTAATGTCTGGCTGTTGTAAAATCACTAGTCCATATGCTTGTATAAGTGGTGACTGTGATCCTAACATTCTAATTGAATTGGATAATGTATTTGGAACAATTACATTTTGTGCATATACTGTTTTCACTTCTGGTTGCCCCTCCTTAGCGTAAGCGCTTACAGGAATGAAGCAACTCGTAGATACTGCTGTAACCAATAACCCTGTAATTAAAGTCTTTTTCACTTTAACTCCTCCTATGTATTAGCAACTATTACTATCGCATTTTATTATTCTATTTTCTTACCCATAATTTGAGATGGTTAAAATAGAGAACGTTCTCACCGCAATCCATGTATGAACCACCTCTCTCGTATTGCTACAGTACTTACTTATCGTCACAAAACATTTTATTATTTTTTCATATGTGATTAGTATGAATAACATTGTATAAAATTTCTATTTTATAGCGATTTCCACATTCACACAGTGAATATATTACATAAAAATATTATTCATCTTAAACTAAATAACGTACGTAAATATGAAATTCCGTTTTGTTTTCATATAAGTTTTGTACTGTAAGGTCATTTAAACACAGCTATTTATACAACGTAAAGAAGTATTTTCATTCCCTTTATTTTCAAGCCTTAATGTCTTTATTTCAAAATATAATCCACTTCACTTTTTCAATTAAAATATCCATATATCACAACAAAAACCTCTACTTACTCACAGATACAAAAATTATATCAATATATCTTTTAGACTCATATGCAATTATGCATAGCGTATACACAAAAAGGATAGCTCCACTTTCGTAAAGCTATCCTTTAAAAAACTTCTTACTTTTTCAAATGATATGGAACTGTCGTAATAACAACATTTCTTTTATAGAGTAAATACGCACGAATGAGTAAACTAGACTGATTATGGAGAATGTTATGCCAACCTTTTTTCGGAATGAACTGTGGTATAACGACAGTAACTCGGTAATTTGATTCACTCGCTTTATATTGTACTGTATCAATAAACTTCGTTAGCGGTTGAATAATACTTCTATAATGAGAATGTAATGTAACAAGTCTTACTTCAGGTTGCCACTTCTTCCATTTCTCTTCAAATTTCTTTTCCTCTTCTCTGTCAAAAGCAACATATACAGCGATAACTTGATCTGCAGATAGAGACTTCGCATAGTTTAATGAATTTTCTACTACATGCGTCATACCAGCTACTGGAACGACAATTACATTCCCCTCAATTGGAATAAGAGGTTCGCAAGTTTTTAAGCTTAATTGATCACCCACTGCATCATAATGCTTCTTAATTCGGTGGAACAAGAAGATAATAACAGGTAAGAAAATAAGGATTGACCAAACTTGTGCGAATTTAGTTAAAAAGAACATACTCATTACGATAAAACTAATGACTGCACCAATTAAATTGACTGTTAATCGTAAAGCCCATCCTTCTGGTTTTTCACGAAGCCATTTTAATACCATACCACTTTGAGAAAGGGTAAATGGAATAAATACGCCTACTGCATATAACGGGATTAAATGCTCTGTTTGCCCCTGGAAAGCTACAATTAAAATAATCGATGCGATTCCAAGTATAATAATTCCATTTGAGTAACCTAGGCGGTCTCCTCTAATCGTAAACATTCTCGGTATAAATTTGTCTTTTGCAAGGTTAACTGCTAATAGTGGAAATGCAGAATAGCCTGTATTAGCAGCAAGGATTAATATTAAAGCTGTTGTACCTTGTATAAAATAGTACATGAAATTACGTCCAAATGTTTGTTCAGCAATTTGTGAAACAACTGTTACTTCTTTACTTGGAGAAATTCCGTAATAATAAGCTAAGAACACAATTCCTGAAAATAAAACTGCAAGTAATGCACCCATTGCAAGCAATGTTTTCGCTGCATTGTTAGGTGCAGGATCTTTAAAGTTTGGAATTGCGTTTGAAATTGCTTCAACACCTGTTAAAGCAGAACTTCCTGATGCAAATGCTCGTAACAGTAAAAACAAACTAATCCCTGCAACTGGTGTTCCAATCGGCGTGTGTAAATTCGGTGACACGTGACCAGTTAAAATATTATATATCCCTACACCAATTAATATAAATAGTGCTAAAACGAATAAATAAACAGGATATGCTAAAACGGAAGCTGATTCCGTTACCCCTCTTAAATTTAAGATGGTAATAAATATAACAAATATAATCGCAATGATTACATTATGTGCATGTAAACTAGGAAAAGCAGATGTTAGCGCATCTGTACCTGCAGACACACTTACTGCAACAGTTAAAATATAATCGACTAATAAAGATCCTCCAGCAATTAAGCCCGGATTCATCCCTAAATTTTCTTTTGATACAACATACGCGCCTCCGCCATGCGGATAAGCAAAAATAATTTGACGATAAGATAAAATAAGGGCTGTCAATAATACTAATACCCCAATGGCTATCGGAATAGAATACCAATAAGCGATCGCTCCAACACCTGCTAAAGCAATTAATATTTGCTCTGGACCATATGCAACTGATGACAATGCGTCAGAAGAAAGAATGGCTAGCGCCTTCGTTTTATTAAGCTTTTGCTCTCCTAACTCAGTTGATTTTAAGGGCCTTCCAATTAAAAACCTTTTAATAGATGAAACCAATGCTGTCCACTCTCCAATAATTTTGTACGAACGATTCTGCTTGTTACAGCCAGTAAACTATTTCTTCAGAAAACAAAAAATGTCTACAAGCCATAGCGAAATAGACTTGTAGACATTATTTTTTTTGTCGCACAAGCTCCACCTTCCTTCTCAATATAACGCTTACGAGGTTAGCTGTCGGATTCGGGCCTATGAGTAGCCCTACCTTTTTCAAGGATTCACCCCATTGGATTAAGAACTAATCCATAAGAACGGGTCCCCCGTACCATGCGGTTTCAGCGATTTAGAAAATTGAAACTGTGGATTATAATACTCCTTTATTTTCAAAATGTAAACAAAAATTTTTAAAAAGAAAAAATTAAAATGATTGCGCATAATCCGCCGGTAAATATACATAATGAATACTAAAAAATCGATAAAGGAGACCTATATGTCTAAAGAAAAGAAGCCTATTTTTTCCGATTCTTATTTAGATGCATTAGCAAATGAAATTAATCAATTATACGGTAAACGTGAACAGGAAATAAATTTGACAGATAGAACAAAAAGAAATAAATGATTTGTCATAAAAAAAGAAAGCAATACACTTATATATTGCTTTCTTTTTTATTTTTTCATACATCCAATTGTATTGCTGATTTGTTAAAGGTCATTTCTTCATACACTTTCAAATTTTGATATACTGCTCCTAATAATGGTGCTTCTATAGAAAATTGTTCTGCTACATCTAGTAAGTATCCTTGTAAGTGCTTCGCTTCAATAGACGAACCTTTTTCCATATCACGCTGCATCGATGACTTCATATTATACGAAATTTTATCAATTGTTTTCATATGTTCTTGGACAATATTATCTTTAATTGGCGCTCCTATACATCTCATAATTTGCATACATTCTTCAAATAAGTTTTGGATAAAATCGCGTCCACCTTCGCTTTCACGAATCGGTCCTATCGGTGCCCGCATTAATGTTGTCACACCTGACATTACAGTAATAAATAAATATTTTTGCCACATATCTTGCATAATGTTTTCACTTAAAATAAAACTAGATTTCGTACCTGCAAATGCTTTAGAAATATGCTTTATTCTCTCTGAATCTTGAGACTTCATTTCTCCAAACACTAGTCTGTTGGCAGTGCTAGTTTGTACAATTTCTCCTTGATCGTTTAAAGTCGTCTCGATAAAGCATAAACCACCAATTACTTTTTCCTCGCCGAATTCTTTTTGTAATAGTGATACATGAGCGATACCATTTAACAATGGAATGATTACAGTGTTTTCACCTACAAACGGCTTCAAATCTTGAATTGCCTCGTTTAAGTGATACGCTTTTGTTGAAAATAAAATGACATCAAATGGAGCGGTTCGATCTTCTTTCGTTATTAATTTCGGTTGGAAGGAAAAATCCCCGTTAACACTGCGGATTACAAGTCCTCTTTCCTCCAATTGTTTTTTCCTTTTACTGCGAACAAGAAACGTAACCTCTTCTCCCTTTTCTACTAAGCGACCTCCAAAAAAGCCTCCAACGCCACCAGCTCCTAATACTAAAATCCGCATACAACATCCCCCTTTTTAAAATATCAATTTATAACTTTTAGTATACATAACATTATACATGTCCCCTACTAAATAAGCTGAATTTTCATTCTTAATCAAGTATAAAACAGTGGTTATTTTCAAATAAATTTGGGCATGTTGTTTTTATAGCATATATGGAAAGGAAACAATATAAATGGAGGCAATACAAACAATTGAAGAAAAAGATGTAACAACAGCTATATTTCAATTTATATTCCCGTTTTCTTTTAAAACTGGGTATGAACAAAATATGTTCCCTTTCTTACAAAAAAATGACTTTCGCCCTTTTCGACTCGATCATCTTGAAAATGAAAATACATACTATGGAAAGTTTCAAGTTTCACATCAAAATATGGAAGCATACTATCTTTCATTTACAAATAAAATTTTATTTCCTCATTCAGAGCATCAAAAAGGGTTGCAGCGCTATTCTAAAGACCTTAATTTAACTGGACATTTAACAACAAATCTTATTTCCGTTCCATTTAAGATTCATTCTATTGACGTAACACTTTGTCCTTATGAGCTTGGTTTCTTAACAATTCGTACAGAAGTAGAGACCGCTCCAAACATGACATTATCAGAAGCAATTGAATTCGCCGCCCGCTTCCGTGTACTTGAAACTAAAAATGATACAAATGAAACGATTTGCATTGAATGTAATGGAAAAAAATATTCCCAAGTGGAAAGATTCATTTTTGGTTATTTATTTCATGGCGTAACAGATTTCTTTGAGAAGAAGAGATTAAGAAGTTCTTACTTTCAAACCTTTCCTTTCTTTGAAGATCAAAGAATGTACGTTCAAACTTTACTATGTATAAAAGCAGATATGGAGTTTACCGAAGTGGATGTTTATCGTACTTCCAGTCTTTCTGGGTTAACAAGTGATGGTAAGGCTTATGTAAGTGCAAATAACCTTCCTTACATTCATGACTATTTAAAAAAACACGCTTACCAGAGATGGGCTCCAAATCGTTATTTCATTATGGAAGAACATATTTTTACATGTGTAACAAATGAAGGAGAACGCGAAATCACTAAACTTGCTAGTCAAATGTACGGAGAATTTTATTACGCTTTATTATTAAACCTATTCCATAAAATTGTTTTATTAAAAATGGCTAACGCCTATGCTGAGCTAAACATTGAACAAGATACTAATGAAATAGAGAAATTAATTTATTCGATCAATTCGTTCACTGCTAATTATTTTTCTTTAGAATTAGTATCCCAATCACAAAGTGAAGATATTTTCTTTCGTTTAAGAAAACTTTTTAATATTGAGGTTCTATACTCGAACGCGAAACAAAATCTTGATAGTTTGTTTAAATATCAAGAAAATGTCGCTTCTAAAAAGGATAGTCTTTTATTATTAATTTTAACGCTTTACTCTGTTGTGGGCCAAATGTTAGGGTTTACTATGATTGACCTGTTAAGAAACACCGATTCAAACAAAATATCGTCGCCACTTGAATTTTTCGCGCTTTTAATAGCAATTAGCGGCATCGTCATTTCACTTATTTTAGGTGCGCAAAGTTTATACCAATGGGGTCTACAACATAAACGAAGAAAAGCATGGGTTAAACAAACTGTACTTTCTGCTGTGAGAGAGAAAGATGATTCGAAATAAAGAAGATTATTTTTACATTGAAATATGTGGTACGCTACAGTAATTGAAATTTTTATCAGCGATTTTTCGGATATATCAGCGCAACTCAAAATATATCGGCGATTTTCCAGATATATCGACTTACCGACAGAAACCGACAAAAGGCTGAACCGGACAATATAAAAAGGGTACTCCAACATAAAGTTTGGAGTACCCTTTTTTATTACACGAATTCCTCTTACTTCCCTGCTTCGATTTGCTCTAATGCAGCAGCTACTTGCTCTTCCGTTAATTCATGTTGTATTACGTAGCGGTTACGTGGACTTACACGACATTCATGAGAACATGCACGTAAATATTTCGCTTCGTTTTCTTCAGAACATAAAATTTTCTTGTTACATTCTGGATTTGAACAGTTTACATAGCGCTCACAAGGTTCACCAGTAAAATGGTCTTTACCAACGATAACATGTTCTTTTTGGTTTACTGGTACAGCAATACGCTCATCAAACACGTAACATTGTCCATCCCAAAGCTCACCTTGTACTTCTGGGTCTTTTCCGTACGTTACAATACCGCCGTGAAGCTGACTTACATCTTCATAGCCTTCACGAACTAACCAACCAGAAAACTTCTCGCAACGAATTCCACCTGTACAATAAGTTAAAATCTTTTTACCTTCAAGTACTTCTTTATTTTCACGAATCCAATCTGGTAATTCACGGAATGATTCGATATCAGGTTTAATCGCACCTTTAAAGTGACCTAAATCAAATTCATAATCATTTCGTGCATCAATGATAACTGTATCTTCTTGTTTCATTGCTTCATAAAAATCTTTTGGCTCTAAATACTTACCAGTGATTTCGTGTGGGTTAATGTCATCTTCTAGACGAAGTGTAACTAATTCTGGGCGAGGACGTACGTGCATTTTCTTGAATGCATGACCGTCAGCTTCATCTATTTTAAATACGATACCGTCAAAACGTGGATCGTTGTTCATTGCTTCCATGTATTTCTCTGTTTGTTCTACAGTACCAGAACAAGTTCCGTTAATACCTTCTTTAGCTACAAGGATTCTTCCCTTTAACTCAAGTGAATTACAAAATTCTAAATGCTCTGCCGCGAATTCTTCTGGGTTTTCAATTGTTGTGTACATGTAATATAGTAATACTCTGTATGGTTTTGTAGTTGCCAATGTATTTCTACCACCTATCTAATTTTTAAAATCATGTATAAGTTAACGTTCATATCAAAACATATATAATAAGAAAATGAATCCCATTTTCTTCTCTTTATACTATTTTCTATCAGTTAACAAAAATAAAAAACAAGATTACACACCAAAACACTATGGTTATGTTGTAATCCCAATATATTATATATCATACAAATGCAATTCCATCAATTAATATGCTGTATTATCGGCTTTATGTTCACATAAATTTCAAAAACAGCCCTTTAATTCATTATGTTTCCCCACGTCATCACACCATAAACTCCCAATTTTTAATAACGCTACACCATTCATTGTATAAAGGCATATAATTTGCACTAAGGAAACATTTGTGTTCAAATAAAGTGAAACTTTAATCAGTGGGGGTTTTCTTCATCCCCCACTGATTATTAGTTGAACCAATCGGACTTTTATGGGCAGTTGATCCCCCTCCTAACTTCTTTGCTTTCCCTGAATTTTAAGGTGGGGGTCTTACTGCCCATTAAAGCGGGATAAAAATATCATCTAATACATTTAAATGTATTGAAATAAACAATAAGAATACTTACAATAATTTCATCATGTTAACATTTTAAAGGGGAAAACTACTATGAATAAAGATATATCAAAAGATGAACATGTCCCTTCTCAAAGTACAACTGTTCAATCAGCGCATTTAGCATTAAGCGGACAAACGAAAGGATTAAAAAGACTATTACCATTCCTAGGTCCTGCTTTTATTGCTTCAGTCGCTTATATTGACCCTGGCAATTTCGCGACAAATATTGCCGCTGGATCACAATACGGATATTTATTACTCTGGGTAATTCTCGCTTCTAATTTAATGGCTGTATTAATCCAAACTTTATCAGCTAAATTAGGAATCGCTACAGGTAGAAACCTTCCTGAAATTGCTCGAGAAAACTTCCCAAAACCTGTTTCCATCGGCTTATGGATACAAGGTGAACTCGTTATTATGGCTACTGATTTAGCTGAATTTATCGGGGCAGCACTCGGATTGTATTTATTATTTGGAATTCCAATGTTACCAGCTGCTTTAATTACAGCTGCTGGATCATTTATTATTCTTGAATTTCAACGCAGAGGCTTCCGTCCATTAGAAGCTATTATAACAGGAATGATTTTTATCGTTGTTATCGCTTTCGGTGTACAAGTCTTTTATGCAAAACCGGAATTAAGCCCTTTGCTTTCAGGACTATTTATTCCAAAATTCCAAGGTGTAGACAGTATATTACTTGCAGCCGGAATTTTAGGGGCGACGGTTATGCCGCACGCAATCTATTTACATTCCGCCTTAACGCAACGCCGCGTAGTCGGAACAAATGATGAACAAAAGAAAAAGATTTTCCGCTTCGAGTTTATTGATATCATTATTGCAATGGTTATCGCTGGAGCAATTAATGCAAGTATGTTAATTGTTGCTGCTGCACTATTCTTTAAAAACGGCTTGCATGTCGAAGATCTTGATGTTGCTTTTAACCAGTTCAGTACTTTAGTGGGCCCTGTATCAGCTGCTTTATTTGGAATTGGTCTCTTATCAGCAGGACTATCTAGCTCTTCTGTCGGTACAATGTCAGGTGATATTATTATGCAAGGTTTCATTCGAATGCATATTCCGTTATACTTACGCCGATTTATTACAATGATTCCACCATTAGTTATTATCGCTTTAGGCGTAAATCCAACTTACGCTCTAGTCATGAGTCAAGTTGTCTTATCATTCGGTATTGCCTTTGCGTTAGTACCACTTATTATGTTTACAAGCAATAAAAAAATTATGGGTGCGCTCGTTAACCACCGTATAACAACCTTAATCGCTTGGATCATTGCTATACTTGTTATCATTTTAAATATTTTCTTACTGTATCAAACGTTTGTAGGATAATGAAAGAAGAAGGCTGTCTCAAATTTGTGTTGAAGACAGCCTTCTTCTTTTTAAATTATAGATTTTCATCATCCATTTACATGACAGACCGTGCTTTCAACAAATTTTATAAACTCTTCTTCCTCCTCAATAAATGGAAAATGATTACTGTATTCAAATGTCGACATTATCGCATTTGGCATAAGCTCCGCTACTTCCACTGCAAATTCATGCGGACACTGTGTAATGATTCGTAAATGAAGAAGCAAATAAGTTACCATTGCTATTAAACTCACTGTATAGATGTGTTACACAAAGTGGGTTTCCTTCTCCCTTTTGAAAATACTCAAATTTCCCTCTATCAGTTTCGATATAATATTTCTCCCACATCAGCGTTTCCCCCTAATGTCTTTTTATATATTCTCCTTTTTCCGGCATTATCACACCCTTCTCAGTTCGAAAGTAAAGTGGTAATCCTTCCGAAAGAAATATGCTTACCTTGGATGGATCCTGCCTTTGATGATGAATATGTAAATGTGGCTCACTTGAACTTCCTGAGTTACCGACCTGAGCAAGAAATTCTCCTTCATTTACATGTTGTCCTTCTTTAACTTTAATGGATCCTTGCTTTAAATGGGCAAGAATTAAATATGTCCCTGATTCATCTAGTCGTAAATAAATATGATTACCCGCCATTGATTGAAAATCATCCGATCCAGGATCTACATCTTTTTCATCATTATTGATGGATACAACTGTTCCAGTAGCTGGTGCCATTACTTTCGCTCCATATATTCCATAATCCTCTAACTTACTACTTTTCACTTCAGCAGGTGGAATGAGAATATCATATGCCCATCGTTCATTCGGTTTGATAACGTGATAGTTCGTTTCTAAACGATCACCGCCCCAGCCAATTAATGCTCGTTCATTCAAAGGAAAGCGCACGACTACTTTAGGACTCGTAGAATGTACATCTGCCGGGTAAGCAAGTCTACCAATGTTCGCAAACCATCCTAAAGGCCAAGCTCCAATGATAGAGAAAATAACGATGAAGAGTAGCGCTCCATCTATTCGTTGTCTGAAAATTCCTTTCCACACAATTAGTAACGTTACCCCTATTAAAATAAAGCTTGATACGAAGCTAAAGGCTTGTATACTCCACCAAGCAATGACTGATATAACACCTTTAGCTAAATAAACTACACTCCAACTTATAATTAAAAACACAACTAAAATTATTAATACATATTTCTTCCACATGTCGTATCCCCACTCTCATATCTTTGTTCTACATAATACGAAGTGAAAATTACGACATATAAAAGAAATACTTACGACTTTCTTACAATTCTTTATGCTGCGGTAAAGCGATAGTGAAAACAGTTTCTTTCTCGTTACTGCGCACAGTGATATCCCCTTTATGAAGCTCTGCTATACTTCTCGCAATTGCAAGTCCCATTCCTTTGCCACCTGTATGGGAGCTACGTGATTTTTCACCACGATAAAACTTCTCAAAAACGTAAGGAAGGTTCTCATTCGGAATACATTGTCCAAAATTTTTAATTTCTATTTCAACATTCATGTCTCTTTTAGAAACTTGAATTAAAATCTCCTTTCCGTCTTTCCCGTACATAATACTATTACTAATTACATTTTCGAATAACCTCACCATAAGCGCTACATCCATTTCCACATGTAACTCCTTATCACTATTAATACAAAAGTTCATATCGGCTTCATCTAGCTTTGGCACAAAATCAATCATGATTTGTTCAATGAACGCTTTCATATTTACTACACTTTTATGTAATTCAATCTCCCTATAATTTAATTGACAATAATCTAATAAATCATCTACTTGATTTTTTAATTCATAACTTTTTCGCTTTAATATACTTACATACTGTTCACATTCTTCTCTATTTGAATGAAGCTGATTTCCTAACAGGTCCGCGTAACCGATTAGAGATGTTACAGGTGTTCGTAAGTCATGAGAAATATTGCTAATCATTTCATTTTTCATTTCCTGTGATTTTTTTTCATTCTCGACAGACTCTTTTAAACTTTTGGCCATTCTATTTACATTCGTCGCTAATTCACCAATCTCGTCATTTTTTAAAATAGGTATATGTACTTCAAAATTACCCTTACTTATTTCCTTCACGTTCTTATTAATTTCAGACAATCTTTTCATCATTGTTTTTGTCATACATGCAAAGTATGTCGTAGTAAAAATCAAAAAAACTATAAAATATAAAAATGAATATTTTTCTTCTAATGCAGTAACATGACTATATATATTTCCAATTAAAATTTGAAACACTATTATACTTACAGTTGCTAACAAGATGCTACATATGAATGCGGTAAAAAACTTAGCTCTAATGCCTTGTAATGATTTAATCTTCAATTTTATATCCGACTCCCCAAACATTTTGAATAAACTTCGGTTCTTTTGGATCCTCTTCAATTTTATTTCTTAACCTTGCGATATGAACCATTACTGTATTATTGCTTTCATAGGCTCTTTCTTTCCAAACGCTCTCATATATTTCTTCAATAGTAAATACACGATTCTTTGCAGCTGCCATTAAATACAAAATATCATATTCCGTTTTTGTAAGATTGATTGTTTCTCCATATAACATTACTGTTCTAGACACTTCATCTATTTCTAAACCTCTAATGTTTATTTTCTTTTTTATTACTTGGACAGCATTTTGATTGAAATATGTATACCTTCTTAATTGAGCTTTCACTCTTGCTATAAATTCAATTGTACTGAACGGCTTCACAATATAATCATCTGCCCCAGTACTAAATCCAATTACTTTATCTACATCCGATGATTTTGCACTTAAAAACATAATTGGTAAACTATGTTTCTCTCTAATCCTTCTGCACAATTCTATCCCATCCATTTGTGGCATCATAATATCCAAAATAGCAAGTTGAATGTTATTTTTATTTATTATTTCTAAAGCCTCTTCTCCGTTATGAGCACTAAAAACTTTAAAGCCTTCTTGCATTAAATTCACGTTCATAAACCTAATAATATCTTGATCATCATCTACAATTAAAATTGAATTTTTCTCCATATACAAACCTCTTTTTGAAATATATTCCACAATCCATTTTATCATAAATGAAAACCATACTTCCCTCTTGAATAATCTTTATTTTCAGACTAGATTATATAATAACAATACATTCTAGTTTCAAAAGAAATGGAGTGAAAGCATGTTTCCTATATTGAAAACTGATCGACTCATTTTACGAGAACTTACTGAAGAAGATGCACCAGGTATACTACAATGCTTTTCTAATACTGACGTACTGCGCTATTATGGGCAAAAGCCATTACAGGATATTGATCAAGTAAAACAAATCATTCATAACTTTAAGTTGAGTTACAATGCAAGAAGTGGTATAAAATGGGGAATCGAATTAAAAAACAAGAAAGAACTCATTGGAACAATTGGTTTTCACGATTGGTCTTCTGAGCATAAACGGGCCAATATAAGTTATGCCTTTCTCCCTGAACACTGGGGAAAAGGCTATGCAACTGAAGCTGTGTCTGAAGTTATATCATACGGTTTCCATACCATTCATTTAAAGCGTATCGGGGCAATTGTATTTCTTGAAAATGAAGCTTCTAATAAATTGCTATTTAAATTAGGTTTTGAAAAAGAAGGAGTTCTAAAAAATTATATGTATCAAGACGATATCCCATATGATACGAATTTTTATTCTTTGTTAAAATCGGTTTAATAAAATTCATGTGTAAAAAACCTTACTTTTAAAAAGTAAGGTTTTTTGTATTTATTCATTAGCAATATAAGCATTCTTATAAGTATAAATACCACCAAATTGATGCTTTTCAATTCCTTTTACATAATCATTTTGTACGTAAGCTGAGCCCATTTGATAAAGCGGTGCGACCGCAGCATCCCCTAATAGAATACGCTCGGCCTCTTGCAATGCTTCCCATCTTTTCTTCTGATCTAATACTAGATCGCTTTTCGCTTTCTTTATTAATTCATCGTAGTGACGGTTAGAATAATTCATTTTGTTATTTTGATTACCCGTCGTAAATAGTTCTAAATAACTAATTGGGTCTTTATAGTCGGGTCCCCAATTTGCCATAGTTATATCGTAATCACCTGTTTGTTCTAACTGTAATTTTTGCTTAAATGGCTGTTGTTTAATTTGTATCGTTAATCCTTGTAAATTCTTTTCTAAATCACCTTTTATATATTCTGCCATACGTTTTGCGTTATCTTGTTCAAACGTTAAAAACTCGAGGTTTACTTGTTCTACTCCAAGCTCTTTTTTCGCTTCTTCCCAAATCTTTTTCGCACTTTGTACATCATATAAAGAAAGGTTTCCGTTTTCTTTCCTAAAATCTTTTCCCGTTTCTTCATTGATATGCCCAACTGGTACTAGCCCAGTTGCAGGTTTTGCTCCGTTATTAATAAAATGAGCAACGAAATCCTCTTTATTTAATGCGAATGAAATAGCCTGACGCACTTTCTTATTTGCTAACGCACTATTTTTTTCATTAAAACGTAGCATAGCAATTGCAGGTTCGCTCGACATATGTAACTCCTTATGCCCTTTATACTTGTCTACAAATTGAGAATTAATAGGCACCCGGTCCACATTACCAGCTTCGTATAAATTAACAGCGGTCATTGTATCCTTTACAATTTGAAAGTTTATCTCGTCTAATTTCACTTTCTTTTCATCCCAATATGTAGCATTTTTCTTTAATTGAAACTCTTGTTCATGCTTCCATTTCTCTAATACAAATGGCCCATTATATATGAGATTACTAGGTTCCAATGCATAATTCTTTCCTTGTTCTTTCAAAAATGATTCATGCTGTGGTAAGTAAATAGGTAATGCCAACAGCTGTAAAAAGTAAGGAATTGGCTGTTCTAGTTCTACTTCTAACTTATAATCATTTATAACTTTAACCCCAAGTGCATCAAGGGGCATTGTTCCCTTATTTATCTCTTTCGCATTTTTCACGTAAAAGAGCATGTACGCATATTGAGACGCTGTTTCACGGTTAATTGCACGTTTCCATGCAAACAGAAAATCATTTGCTGTCACACTGTCTCCATTTGACCATTTTGCATCTTTACGCAAATCAAATGTATATTTTTTACCATCTTCACTTCTTTTAAACGATTTTGCTACTGCTGGAATCGGCTGATCTTGATCATCTAATACATACAACCCTTCAAATATGTTCTGCATAACGTGCGCTGACGTACCATCCATCGTTTTCGCTGTATCAAGTGAAGGAATTTCTTCTGATACTGTTACATTTAATACTTGTTTTTTTGCCTCTCTGTCACTTTTATTCGCTTTATTATTACAAGCTGTTAATAATAAAGATGTAACAAGTGCCATTACCATTAAATGGCTCTTTTTTCGCTTCATGAATCGTTCTCCTTAAGTATAAAATATTATAAAGCGTTATATATTATAGCAGAAATATGAACAGAAAGATGCGACATTCTTTTGAATATTTATTCGTTCAAAAAAAAGCTACTCTTTTAAAAAGGATAGCTAAATATTGAATGTTTAATCTGCTCTGTTCGCTCAAGTGTTTATAAAAAACTCTTATTGCATACATCCTTTTTTGTTTTAACTTTTCTCTGTTTCATGTAAATGCTCCCATAACTAACTTAATAGACGTATAGGTTACAGTTTGGTTAGGATATTTTCGTATCTCCATTCAGCAATGCCACTTTGTTTTTTGGAATTAAGGTTAAGTAGAAAATGATATTTTACAAATCTTATACACTTAAGGATTTTGTAAGAATCAAGTAAGAAAAACGAGAACTTTGTTTCGTATAGTCAAAATATAAAGTGAAGGAAGAAAGAGAGGGTTGAAGTTGCCAAAGCGATTACGACAAAACCAGAACTGTTGGTTTTAGATGAACATATCAATGGTTTAGACGTTTTTACAACAAAACCTTAATTTATCATACCTGTTTTTTACCATCACATATTGGAGGTTAAAACATGAATAAAAAAAAGAAAATACAAAAATCAGTACTTTCCTTTACCCTGCTCTTTTCTTTAGGCATTTCATCTTTTCCGCTTACAACAGCTATTCACGCAGATACACGTGAGGAACCATCTGTAGAAAAAAAACGAGTCTCTTTAACGGAGCGTACATCATTATTTTTTGAATATCTCCAGCAAGGTAATTATGTAGAGGCACTTCAGTTGACGTCTGCTGCTTTTCAATCCAAGTTTACAGCAAACACATTACAAAACTGGTGGACACAGAGTGGCTGGCGCGGGATAAAAAGCATGGGGCCCCCCGTGATAAAAGAACGAAACTTAGTCCATCAGACGGTGGAAATGCCAGTAGTTATCGAAGGAACTACCATACCGCTACTCCTTAAATTTACACCTGGCGGGAAAGTAGATGAAATTGGAGAAAGGCCTCCCAAGGAATCATATACCATCCCGCATCCTAGCTATGATCAACCTTCTTTCTATCAAGAACGTGAAATCGTCATTGGAAATTCTACCTATCCGTTACCAGCCACATTAACAGTTCCGAAACATAAAGCTGGTGAGAAGGTACCCGTAGTTGTTCTTGTTCATGGTGCTGGCATCCACGATCGCGATAGTACATATATGGGAACAAAAATTTTACGAGACCTTGCGGTAGGCCTTTCGTCCAACGGAATTGCAGTGTTGCGCTATGAAAAACGCACCTTAGAACACGCATTAAAGATGAGTGCAGAACCTGTTACGTTAGACCGTGATACTACAGATGATGCCATATATGCAGCAAAATCAGCAGCGCAGCAGGAAGGCATTGATCCAAATAATATTTTCATTCTTGGACATAGTCTAGGAGCTGGCGCAATGCCACGTATACTAAGCAAAGCACCTTCCTCACTTGTTAGAGGCAGTATCCTACTCGCACCACCTGCACGGGCATTAACTGACATTGCCATTGATCAGAATCAATACCTCGGGGCGCCAAAGGAAGTAATGGATGAACTAAAAAGACAAGTCGCTTTTATCCAGGATCCTACTTTCAATCCTGACCACCCTCCAGCTGGCTACAATTTTGGGTCACCCCATTTTATGTATGATGTTTCTAGGTGGCGTCCAGTTGAAGAAGCAAAATCACGAAAAGAGCCTTTACTGATTCTGCAAGGAACACGCGATTATCAAGTAACAGTAAAAAATGAATATACAAAATGGCAGGAAGGGCTTTCAAACCGCAAGAATGTTCAGTTCAATGAATACCCAAAATTGAATCATTTCTTCACGGAGGGTGATGGGGCATTAAGCCTTCCTAGTGAATATGAAATCCCTGCTAATGTTCCTGAGTACGTTATCCAGGACATTATTAAATGGGTCAACGAGACAAAAAAATAAGAAACATTTAAATCCTTCATATAATCATTATTACGTGAAGGATTTTTGAAACTAGTGATTTTATCTAAATCATTCTCTTCTGTTTTATTAATAAAAAAAGTTCAGACAAAAAACAGGCTGTGGAGAAGTCTTTCTCCACATCCTGAAAATACCTATCTTTGCAAACCTCGTTTATATCGACTCGCTTCAAATATAATACGCTCTTCATCTAACGTTTTACATTCGCCATTCCAAACGACAAGTTTTCCGTTAATAATTACATCGCTTATATCTTTTCCACTAGCAGCATATACAAGGTGTGATAACACTTCATCCGCTGGTTGTAAATGAGGCTTATTAGACGGATCAATTGTAATGAAATCAGCGCACTTTCCAACCTCAAGTGATCCTGTTTGTTTCATGCCGATTACTTCAGCCGCTCCTTTAGTTGCAAGTGTAAGAGCTGTTTCAACCGGTAACGCTGTTGCATCTTG
This sequence comes from Bacillus cereus group sp. BfR-BA-01381, assembly GCF_022663555.1. NCBI lineage: Bacteria > Bacillati > Bacillota > Bacilli > Caryophanales > Bacillaceae > Bacillus > Bacillus cereus group sp. BfR-BA-01381. The sequence goes on along the minus strand of NZ_JAKUFR010000010.1, from coordinate 14,980 downwards.
ATGAATACCTTTTTGTAATAATGTTGCGATGCGCATTTCTTCAAACATATCTAAATTGTTGTTTGATGCCACACTATCTGTTGCAATACCTACTTTCACTCCTGTTTCTAGCATCGCTTTTACATTCGCTATACCAGAACCTAGTTTTAAATTACTATTCGGGTTATGTGCTACTCGAACATCATGTTCTGCTAAAAATGCACGCTCATTTTCATTTAATACTACACCGTGTGCAATAACTGTTGGGCGTTTAAATAACCCACAACTTGCTGCATATTCTACTGGACGTTTTCCGTACTGTGCTTCAATATCACGTACTTCACGCTCTGTTTCCGAAAGGTGAATATGAACCATCGTTTGATTTTCTACTGCAATACGTGCGCATTCTTCTAATAGTTCTGTGGAACATGTATATGGACTATGCGGTGCAACCATCGTAGTTAACATACCACTTTCATTATAGTAACGCTTCACATATTTTTCAGCTTCTTCAACGGCTTTCTTTTCATCATCTTTCGTTCCGAAGCTAAATAAAGTTCTTGAAACAGCAGCTCGCATTCCACTCTTTGATACCGTTTCCATAATTGCATCTTGATCTACTCCAATTGGATTAAACATATCAGAGAATGATGTTGTACCACTTTTCACCATTTCAAGTAATCCTAATTCCGTACTAGCGACCGCAAGCTCTGGAGTAAACTGACTTTCAAGTGGCCAAATTCTCGTCTCAAGCCATGGTTGTAATAACATATCATCACCAATACCTCTTAAGAGACTCATTACAACGTGTGTATGTGTATTTACAAGCCCTGGTAAAACCCACTTTCCTTTCATGTCAATTACTTCATCTACTTCAAAATCATTAGCGAATTCTCCGCTCTTCACATCTATAATTTGATCATTTTCTACAATGATATATCCATTTTCTATCACTTCATTTTGTTCATTCATCGTTACGATTGTAGCGTTTACATAAGTTGTTTTCAAAAGTATTTCCCCTTTCAACTCTATGAAGTTCCCTTTAATAAGTTACCACCATTATAGTAACTTATTAAAGATTAAGAGTCAAAAGATAATTTCAATTCTTTCGTTATCTTTTTCTTCAACATGCTATATTGTTTTTCATTTGTATCTGCAAATGCTTCTTCTCGATTTGATTCTATATCCATATAATTCAGTTTTTCATTAAATTGAGCCTCTGTAAAATCAAACCTCTGTCCATCTATAAAGTTATAAAAGTGCCACGCCTCTCTTACTTTTGTCTTTTTAATCTCTCCTCCGTATATGTCTTGAACGACTAGAGCTGTAACACCACACTGTCCCTTTGCTGGATTCTCAGTCGTCCACTTTGAACTTGTTTCAATCGACCACGATCTTATTAGTGCTTCATATATTCTTTTTTCCTTTACATCATCCACTCTAATCTTCCCCTACTATTAATAGTTTTACACATCATATTTCAAAAGAGGCAGTAAACGATTCTTAAAGACCGTTGATGGTGTCTCTCCGATTAACTGTGCGCCCATTTTCAAGTAATATCCTTTTGCATTCGGATCACTATCAATCGTAAAACTTTTTAAGCCTAGTTCATTTGCTTTTTCTATTACATACTTCCAAAGTATTTTCCCGTAGCCTTTCCCTTTATAACGAGGATGAATGTACAGGAAATCGAGAGCTTTATCATTACGTAAAAATGAGAAAAATCCAATCTTCGTATTATCGTTTTCAAAAACATATACAAAATTATTATTTATATACTCTTCTGTAATAGTTAAATCTTCCTTACAGGCAATTATGAATTCTTCACTATAATCCCACGTCGCTTTTGATTGTAGTGCGAGTTCACTTAATTCATTTGCTTCACTTAATAACGCTTCTCTTATCTTCATGATTCTTTCTCCTCACCTTCGATATGTAAACTATTAAAATGATTCGAAAAGTAATTAAAAAACCCTCTTATTTTCATAAATCTTTATTATAATCAGTACGGCCTGTAACAATGTATTTAAAGAAAAAAACGCCATCTTTGAAAGTTGGCGTTTTCTTCTTCTAAAATTTTTTTCAAACTCAATCTTTCGTTTTACTATTTCTAACGATACACACCTATACAGTTTCTACTACCGCTTCAAGCATTGTTCCACTTTTAGCATAATTCGTATGCCAAGAAAAAGCTTTTTCTAAAACATGAGGAGTTTGTCCACCTCTCGTTTTAGCTTCTTCGTAATAAGCTCTTAGCTGATCACGATACATTGGATGTGCGCAATTCTCTATAATTAATTCCACTCTTTCTCTTGGGGCAAGTCCTCTTAGATCAACATACCCTTGTTCAGTGACGATAACATCTACATCGTGTTCCGTATGGTCCACATGTGAAACAAAAGGAACGATACTTGAAATGTTACCACCTTTCGCAATCGATTTCGTAACAAAGATAGCTAGGCGAGCATTTCTCGCAAAATCACCAGAACCACCGATACCATTCATCATTTTTGTGCCTAAAACGTGAGTAGAGTTCACATTTCCGTATATATCTAATTCTAAAGCAGTATTAATCGAGATTAACCCGAGGCGACGAATGATTTCAGGATGATTAGAAATCTCTTGCGGGCGCATCATTAATTTGTCACGATATTTTTCAAAGTTAGAAAATACTTTTTGCATTTTCTCCTCAGAGAGTGTAATTGAGCAGCATGAAGCAAAATTGACTTTTCCAGCATCCATAAGATCAAAGACCGCATCCTGTAAAACTTCAGAATACACTTCTAAATCTTCAAACTCCGAATCTAACATTCCATGAAGAACTGCATTAGCCACTGAGCCAATTCCCGATTGTAGCGGCGCTAAACGATTTGTTAATCGGCCTACTTCGACTTCTTTTCGAAGGAACTCTATTAAATGCTGTGCCATAATAACAGTTTCTTCATCCGGAGGAACAATTGTCGATGGTGAGTCTAATTGGTTCGTAAACACAATCCCTTTCACCTTTTCAACATCGATTGGAATGCCAATCGTTCCAATTCGATCATCCGTTTTCACAATCGGAATTGGAAGTCTTTCTCCTTGCTTACCTGGTTCATATAAATCATGCAGTCCTTCTAACTGCGTGGATTGAGCCATATTCATTTCAATAATAATGGACTTAGCATTTAAAGAAAACGCTAAAGAATTTCCTATTGAAGTTGTCGGAATAATCATGCCATCTTCAGTAATCGCAACCGCTTCCAAAATAGCAAAATCTACATCCATAACGTCAGCGCGAAGTAACTCTGCTGTATGAGATAAGTGCTGGTCTACAAATAAAAAATCTCCGTTATTAATTCCTTTTCGCATAGTCGCATCAGCTTGGAAAGGCAATCTTTTTCCTAAAATTCCTGCTTCCGCAAATAATTTATCTACATCAGAACCTAAAGAGGCACCAGTATAAACATTTACTTTAAAAGATGTATCATTCTTAACTCGGTTTACAAGCGCAAATGGGACTGCTTTTACATCACCTGCACGTGTAAACCCACTTAAGCCTAAAGTCATTCCACTTTCAATCCATGAAGCTGCTTCTTCAGGTGTAACTACGCGATCTTTCAGACGTTCATCCCTAATTCTATCCAAATTATTCTCCATATGTAATCCCTCTCCCTATGAATATTCATAATTATTTTACACTTTAACAGTATCTAAATAGGGATTTTAGTGTACAATGGCAAAAATTCAGACAAAACAGCGAATCTAACCTCTAAAGCAGAATAATTTAGAATCCTAGAAGCTTACGAAAATAACTAGCATATGACTGACTCACTGGTACCCTTTCACCATTATCCATAGAAAGTAAAAAAGTTGAATGCGTATCAGGATAAATTGCTTTAATATGATTCACATTTACAATAAAGGAACGGTGGCATCTAATAAATGAATCTTTCGGAAGTAAATATTCGAATTCTTGTAACGAGTATTTATGTGTCCCTGTTAACTCTTCTGCATTTACATACGTCTTTTTATCTTTCGCCTCTAAATACATGACTTTTGAAAAAGGAACCGGAATCCAGCCGTCCGTTGTTTTTAAAGTAACGACTGATTTTCCGTCCGTTAAAGCTGGATAAATGGCTGTCACGCACCCTTCAAGCTTTCCATTGTTTGAGAATGGTACGGCCATACCATGATAAGGAATACCAAAAACATCACGATTAATAAACTCAGAGGTTTTTTGGTTCGTCACCATTGCTTTATGAGCAATCGTCCCTTCCTTTATAGGATCCCCGGCGCTAATCTTTAAATCAATTCGTTTACTTGGCCGATAGTATATATATTCTTTCGTATTCGATACAGCAATTGAAATTTCATCTGAAAATAATTCCCCAACAACATCTAATAGTAAACCTAATGTTTTATCTTCCATTCTATGAACACCTCATTCACTATTATACTACTATTATGAACGAGCATCAGTTGCTTTATAAAATGAAACCTTAATCAGTGTTTTTGTCCATCCCAACTAATTATCAATTAAACCAATCAATTTTTTATGCACAGTTGATGCTGGGATAGATTCTTCACTTTAATTCCAAATTGCGTTTAAATGTAGTGGAACTTTACTTCGTTCACCTGCTTCAATTACTATCGATTTTCTTACTTTCATAGACTTTAAATCCACTTGCTTCTTACATATCTTGCATTATAAAATATAAAAGTATTCTAAAAAACATTTCATTTAAGGGGGAATTGCCTATGCCGTTGGATTACATTTCAGGTAACGAATAATCCAACATTTAAAGGAGTGCCTGAAATTTGCTAAATTCATACATTAATTCATTTTTATATAAAAATATCGAGAAATTCAACGGAACAATTTTAATAGCCCATAAAGAAGAGACTCTTTATAAGCAATCATTTGGAAAAGCTAATTATAATTGGGATATACCTAATACCTCTACAACAAAGTTTCGTATCGGATCAATAACTAAAATTTTCACAGCAGTTTCAATCTTAATGCTTGTAGAAGAGAAAAAATTACAACTACATGATACCTTAGATACATTCATTCCTAATTTCCCAAAAGGAAATCAAATTATGATCAAGTATTTACTAAATCATACTGCTGGAGTTGGTAATATTACTGCTCAACATGATTTTTTATCACAATCTTGTCAACCTCGAACACCAGATGAACTAATACAATGGGTTATTGCATGTCCCTTTGAATCTAGACCTGGTAAAAAATTCAATTATTCGAATTCAGGTTATATTATATTAGGAAAAATTATTGAAGTTATAAGTGGAATGTCTTATGAGGAATTTCTTAAAAAGAAAATTTTCTATCCAATCTCCATAATGAACACAAGTATTGATTTGAATCACACTATTCAAAAGCATAAAGCAACTGGATATGAGTTACATCCAAAGCACGGCCTGCAGAAAGCATCATTTATTCATATGTCTAATTCATATTCAGCCGGTGGATTAGTTTCTACAGTCGAAGATTTATATAGATTTGATAAGGCGCTAAAAGAAAATCACTTCTTATCAAGTAGGATGACGTCTCGTATGCTTACTGCAGAATCTTACGGATATGGTTACGGTTGGAATATTGCTATAACTAAAAAAAATAATAAACTTATATTTCATCACGGAGGAATTAACGGCTTTACGTCCTCCTATTTACGATTAATTGACAAAGAGGCTACAATCATCATTTTAAGCAATGTATCTACACTATTAACATCGACTCTTGCTAATGAAATCGCTTCTTATATAGAAAATAATTTTTAAATCTAATATGATTTGAAAAACCGTTCAGCGTTTTGAACGGTTTTTCAAACAATTTAGTTCACCTTAGCCCCATAACACCTTGCTACTGCAACTGCCTGCGCTATATCTAATTTTACATTTTTCAAATCGAAACTTGTAAAATCAATTCTATCAACTATCGCTCCTTTTAAATTTGCACCGCTAAGTTTCGCCTTACCTAACTGTGCACCAGTTAAATCCGCTTCACGTAAATCTGCTTTTTCTAAATTACATTCATATAGGTCAGCTTCCACTAAACGTATACCCTTTAACATTTGTTTACTTAAGTTCGCGAACCTTAAATTCGTGTATGACCAATCACCCGATATGATAGTTATTCCATCTAAATTCGCTTCTTCAAAATCAGAGCCAGTCATTTTACATTCTTCAAACTTCGATACAAATAAATTCGCACCAACAAGCTTACAATTTGCAAATGTAGTTCCTTGATGGATAGAAGCGTTAAAAAGAGCACCGGTAAAATCACATTCTATGAAATTACAATTTTCAGTAGAAATTTCCGATGCATCTATCCCTCTAAAACGGCATTTTATGAACGTACAATTCTTCAATTCCTCTTCTTTAATCAAAATATCTTGAAAATCTATTTCTACATATTCTTTATTTACAAATTCACTCATAACTATTCCTCCATCTCCTTAAAGAAACCTCACTTCAAAAAGTGAGGTTTCTTCTCATACAATATGTCCATCTAACCAAGAAATCAAATCTTGAAATACTTCATCTCTATTTACTTCATGGAACATTTCATGTCTTCCATTTTCATATAAACGCAGTGTTACATCTTTCACACCGCATTTTTTATAATTTTCATATACTTCTTTTACACCTTTCCCCATATCTCCAACAGGATCACGATCTCCTGAAAAAATATGTATTGGAAGGTTTTGCGGTGTTTTCTTAAACTCGTCTAGTTTATTTACTTCTAACACACCAGAAAATAATTCTCGATAAAAACTAGTCGTACAAATGAATCCACATAACGGATCCGCAATATATTTATCAACTTGATCATTATCTGAAGATAGCCAATCAAAATTTGTACGATTAGGCTTAAAGTTCGAATTAAAGTTTCCGAATGATAAAAAGTTTAGCATCGGACTTTTCGTTTTTGCCCCGCGCAACTTCATCTCAATTGTCGCTATTTTATGACCAATAACTCCTAAAAACCCTGGATTCCCACCAGTTCCTGAAATAAGAAATCCATCATATAATTCACCTTTCAGTTGTACAGCACGTCTTGATAAAAAAGAGCCCATACTATGTCCAAGTAAAAATAACGGGCATGTCTGCTCTTTTCTTATCGTTTCAGATACAAAGATAACATCAGATACAGCCTTACTCCAACCTACATTTGGTTCAAAATGACCATAATCCTCTTCTCTTTTCACCGTTTTCCCATGTCCTTTATGATCATGCGCATAAACACCATACCCTGCTTCTAATAACGCATCAATAAAGTCTGTATAAACACCTGCATGTTCTGTCATACCATGTGCAATTTGAATAATCCCTTTCGGTTCACCTTCTGGTAACCACTTGCGTAAATAAATTTCTGATTCATCCATTGCCGTAACGAAACTTTCCTGTACGTTCATTTCGTCAGCCCCCAACTCTATTATGTATCTCAAAAATGAATATCTATTCATTATTCTTATTATGTATTATATGCAATTGCTTTCATTATGACAAATGCCTTCCTTTTCCGATTAGCTTCCAAACTATTTCTGTTGACGAAAACAACATAAAATTATATAGTTACTTACATAAAGTAATCATTATATTTTTAGGAGGTTTCTACTATGATGCCATCACTATTTTTAGCACATGGTTCACCAATGCTCGCTATTCAAGATACAGATTATACAAGTTTTTTAAAAATACTTGGAGAAACGTATAAACCGAAAGCAATTGTTATTTTCACTGCTCACTGGGAAAGTGAAGTATTAACGATTTCCTCATCAGATAATGAATATGAAACAATTTATGATTTTGGAGGTTTTCCTCCAGAGTTATACGAAATTAAATATCGTGCAAAAGGTTCTTCTAGCATTGCATCCATGTTAGAAACAAAGTTTAAAAACAAAGGTATTCCAGTCCATCATAATATGACGAGAGGTTTAGATCATGGCTCATGGACACTCTTGCATCGCATGTATCCAGAAGCAAATATTCCTGTCGTCCAAATATCAGTAAATCCATTCCTTTCTGCAAAAGAACAATTTAAGATTGGAGAAGCATTAAAAGGACTTGGACAGGAAGATATTTTAGTAATCGGTAGTGGTGTTACCGTTCATAACTTACGAGCACTGAAATGGAATCAAACTACGCCCGAACAATGGGCAATTGAATTTGATGATTGGATTATTAAACATATGCAGGCTGCTGATAAAGATGCATTATTTAATTGGGAGAAAAATGCCCCTCATGCACAATTAGCAGTACCAAGAGCAGAGCATTTTGTACCTTTATTTATCGCTATGGGAAGTGGTGAAAATAGCGGTGAAGTCATTCATCGCAGTTACGAGCTTGGTACATTAAGTTATCTTTGTCTTCAATTTTAAAGAAAAGGATGAAGCAATCGTTGCTTCATCCTTTTTCTTTTTCATTCACTTAGTTAACTAACTTCCAAATGTCGTTTCTCTGATACCTCTTCGTTCTTATTGTGAAAATAAACCCAAATGCACGCAATAAATAATAGTGATGATGTAGAGAAGAAAACATATTGGAAGCCTGCATGTGCTGCAATTTGTCCACCAAGTACTGGTCCAATCATATTTCCTAAAAACTGAAACGATTGATTATACCCAAATATTCTTCCCGTTACATGGGTTGGTGTATGTTGTTTTAGTAGAGTTTGTACGGAAGGTAATAATCCTGCTTGTGCGATTCCTAATAAAAATCGAAGAATTAATAGTTGCCAAGCTGAGGTTACAAATGCTTGCGGAATAAAAATAATTCCTGCAGCAAACAACGCTACAACTAACGTTTTTTGGGGACCGATATGATCTGATAATCGTCCGAGTCTTGGTGCTGCCAAAATAACGGCTAATCCTGTCGCTGACATAACAGCACCCGCTATTGTTTCAATATGTGCAGTTTGAGGACCTACTAAATTTTTCACGTATAATGTAACAATTGGCTGAACAGACATATTAGCAAGTTGAATAATAAATGTTGTTACAAACAAACTAACAATTAAATGCTTAGCTGGAACCATCGTCCATACTTTTTTCGTTTGTACTTTTTTTGCTTGAGCAGAGTGATTTTCTTCATGTAAGAAGAAAAAAACGATGAGAAAGGAAAGGAATAAAAAAGCTCCTGTAACAAGAAAAACATGGCGCATTCCAATTAACTCAGACAAATATCCTCCAAGTAATGGACCAAGTAAAGAACCGCTCACGCCACCAGTTGAAATTGTAGAAATTGCCCAACCTGAATGTTCTTTCGGAGTTTCTGCTGCAATAAATGTCATTGCGGTTGAAAGGAAACCGGATACTGCTCCCATTAAAAATCTTAGTGCGACTAATTGATATACATCCGTTACAAATCCCATAAGCGTCATAATAATCGCCATACCTAGGCTCGCACGAATAAGCATCAATTTCCGTCCATGTATATCACCAAGCTTTCCCCATATTGGTGATACGATCGCACCCATTAAAAATGTTACACCAAATGCAAGTCCCGACCACTGTGCAATACTAGAAGTGCCAGTCACACCTAATTCCTCAATATAAAAAGATAAAAAAGGAATTACTAAACTCATACCTGCTGCAGTGGTAAAACAACCTAGCCAACAAATCATTAAATTTCGTTTCCAGCTGGCCATTTTCACACCTTCTTTCTTTAGATACCCATTCTACACCCTTTCTTGTAAAAAGTTTAGTAATTTGCTTTATATGTAAGATTTATTACAAAACCCGCTATTTTCTAATAAAAATCACTACATCTCTACATTATTTTCATAATAAAACCAACTCCCGTATATGGAGTTGGTTACTTATTCCCTATCGGTATTAAACGAGCATCACAAGTTCTTTCATAAAACTCAATCGGACCTGCTTGTCCAATAATTGCATATTCATATCCTTCTTGCTTCATACTCTGTAAACAAAGATGTAACAATTGCCTCCCTACACCTTTCACACGATTTTGTTTCGCTATACCCATTGGACCAAACAATCCTTTCTTTCCTCTCACTACATCATAGCAAGCAAAACCTACTATCCCTTCTTCTTTTTCCGCTATATAAATAGGTACATTTTCTTTATATGTATGAAATCCATATTCTATTGAGCGTAACCAACGTTCACCAAATTCTGCTTCAACAAAACTTGCTAATTGTTTAAAATCAGAAAGGTTAGCCTTTCTAACAGTACAAGTTAAATCATTATAAGTAGGAACAAAACATGTTAGATCAACCGCTAAATCTCTTGGTTCAGCTATAATATGTAATATACCTTTTTGTATTTGTGCATTTTCAATAAACGTCTTCGCGCGAAATAGTGCATACATAACATGCCCTTCATTCATTATTACTTGCTGAAAACGTTCCATATGTTTCTTCGCTATTTGTAAAATTTCTAACACCTTATAAGATAACTTATATTGTCCTATTTCTTTATACCTTTGATCCGTTAAATCGTACTCTTTTTGTATTGAAAGCTTTTCTAAAAAGTCCGCACCAATGTTACGAAACAAATACATATACAACTCGCTGCAAACGCCAGTACCTTCTTTACACATCCCTATAAACAAATGAGCTGGTTGAATAATATTATTTTCTGCCTCTTCTGCTGCAATCTGCAATATGTTATGAACACGTTTTGTAAATTGAAATCCCTCCATATGTATCTCCATCCCCTACTACTTTACTATTAAACCATAACCATAAATAAGTGAAACAATGATTCCAACTATCAATATACCTGGCAGTAAATTTGCCACTTTAATTTTAATAATACTAAGTAAGTTCAATCCGATAGCGGCTATCATAATACCACCTGTAGCTGTCATTTCTACTATAAATTGATTCATTAATTCTTTCGGGACAAAACTATTAATTTGTGTTGCAAAAACCGCAATACCTCCTTCATATAAAATAACTGGAATCGCCGAAAATACTACACCAATTCCTAGAGTTGTCGTTAATATAATAGAAATAAATCCATCGATAATCGCCTTTGTAAATAAAACATCATGATTTCCGCGAATCCCGCTGTCGAGTGCACCAAGTATGCCCATCGCACCAATTGCAAAAATTAAAGTAGCTGTTACAAAACCTTCTGATATGCTTCCTTTCCCCTTCGATCCAACTTTATTTTCTAGCCAATCCCCTAACAATTTTAACTTTTCCTCTAATTGTAACCATTCCCCGATGACGGTACCAATTACTAAACTTAGTATGACAACAAGAAAATTTTCACTTTTCAATGCCATTTGAAGTCCAAGTACAGTAACCGCTAAACCGATTGCATGCATAATTGTTCCCTTCATACTTTCTGGAATTCTACTAAATAATTTACCTAGTAAAGTACCAAATATAATGCAAATCCCATTTACAACTGCTCCTAATATAACCATTTCTCATTCTTCACCCTTCAAATTCTTCATTTCTATATTTTGGTTTATTCATTGATTTACAGGTTATCTATATGTTAACTTAATATTGAGAATATTAACAAATGTTTTCCACTGCATAAACCGCATTTTTTATATCTGTACATAAACCAATTACTTTTTGTAGACTCATTGCTAATTTAATTGCGGGATAAACTCAAAAGGGAAGGTATTTATGAAAACTTTACTAAAACGATTTTTATTAATAGCCTTTTGCATTACGCCAATTGTTGTATTAATTAACCACTCTTTTACTTCAAAAGCGAAAGACAAACCCGATTTCCAAAACAAATCTAGCAAAACTGCTTCAACGAGCGAGAAGAAAATAGAAGACCCGGAAATTACCCTCACCTTTTCTGGTGATACAATGTTCGATTGGCAATTACGTCCGGTAATCGAAAAAAACGGGTCTGATTATCCATTCCAGCATGTAAAAGAAGAAATAACAAAAGCTGATATTTCTTTCGTTAATTTAGAGTCTGCATTTACAACGAGAGAAAAGAAAGCTCCTGGACAACTGTTTTGGATTAAAAGTGATCCATCCACGCTTCAAGCTATAAAAAACACCGGTTATGACATCGTAAATATCGGGAATAATCATACACTTGATTACGGGCAAGAGGGATTACTAGATACAATCTCTCACGTAGAAAAATTAAAGTTCCCTTACATTGGAGCCGGAAAAAATGCAAAAGATGCATATACTGCACGAGAAATGATTGTAAAAGGAAAAAAATTCAAATTCCTTTCATTCGTCCGATTTATGCCTGATTTTACTTGGGTAGCTGATGACAATAAACCTGGCGTTGCGAACGGGTATGATTTAAATCTTGTAACAAAAACAATTAAAGAGCAAAAGAAAGATGCTGACTATTTAATTGTCTATATGCATTGGGGTGTCGAAAAATCAAATCGTCCAGTAGATTATCAAAAACAATATGTAAATAAAATGGTTACAGCAGGAGCAGACGCGATTGTCGGCAGTCATCCACATTGGTTACAAGGGTTTGAATATTATAATAACGTTCCTGTCGCTTACTCATTAGGAAACTTTTTATTCCCAAGTTATGTGAACGGAAAAAGTGCCGAAACTGGCGTATTAACTTTAACTTTTAAAGGAAAGGATGTCCAAATGTCATTCAATCCTTATATCATTCGTAACAATCAAGTTTCCCCTGTAAATGAGGAAGAAAAGAGAAAATCTCTACAATACTTACAAACAATTTCAACTGATGTAGAAATTGATGATACAGGGAAAATAATAAATAAACGGAACTAAACAACGCAAGATCTATTTCTCTGTAACATACTTTACAGGATAGGTGATAAACATGCTGAAAGACTTATTAGATAATGTAAGTTTGTTAGAAAATATTTATAAAATATCTATAGCCGTTCTACTTTTATGTTCACTTTTCTCTGTTAGACTTCTAAAAAAACTAAAACGGGAACGAGCACTTACTAGCTTTGAATTTACTATGTATGTAATCATTCGTATTGCGATATTTTTTTGGTTAGCTAGCTTTATCCTTCTTGAATATGGAAATTATTTAGTTTAATTGTAAAAAAGATAGAACAAGCAGCGTTTCTCTTGCTTGTATCTATCTTTTTTGTTTCAATTACAACTGTATGTTAACCCTTTCCTTCTATTAAATAAGCAAATCAAACAAAACAGGATTTTTATTAAGCTCCATAAATTGAATATTATTTTCTTTAAAACGAGTAATTAATTGCTCATAATCTTCTTTATGTTTTAACTCTACTCCGACTAATGCTGGACCATTTTCTTTATTATGTTTCTTAATATACTCAAAGCGCGTAATATCATCTTCTGGTCCTAATCCTTTATCAAGAAATTCTCTTAGCGCACCTGAACGCTGCGGGAATTCAATGATAAAATAATGCTTTAACCCTTCGTAAATGAGAGAACGTTCTTTCATTTCTTGCATTCTATCAATATCATTATTCCCACCACTTAGCGTACATACAACTGTTTTACCTTTTATTTCATCTCTATATAAATCAAGCGCTGCAATAGATAGCGCACCAGCCGGTTCAGCTACAATTGCATTTTTCTTATACAGTTCTAAAATCGTCGTACAAACCTTTCCTTCTGGTACTAAAACGATGTCATCAATTACATCTTTACACGTTTCAAATGTTAACTTTCCTACCTTTTTAACTGCTGCTCCATCAACAAAACTATCTATTTTCTCCAATGCCACATTATCGTTTTGAAGAAAAGCCTCTTTCATAGATGCAGCTCCCATTGGCTCTACCCCAATAACCTTTGTAGCAGGACTAACACCTTTCACATATGTACCAACACCTGATGCTAATCCACCACCGCCGATTGCTGTAAAAATAAAGTCAACCGATTTCTCCATATCATGCATAATTTCAACTGCCACTGTTCCTTGACCAGCAATAACATACGGATCATCAAACGGATGAACGAACGTCATTCTATTTTCCTCACAATAGCGCTGTGCTTCTTGGAACGAGCCATCAAATGTATCACCAACTAATACAATTTCCGCAAAATCGCCACCGAAAAATTGTACTTGTGACACTTTTTGTTTAGGTGTCGTCGTCGGCATGAAAATTTTTGACGGAATCTTCAATAAATTACACGTATAAGCTACTCCTTGCGCATGATTACCAGCACTTGCACAAACAACACCGTTTTGTAACTTTTCTTTCGGTAAGCTTTGAATTAAATTATACGCACCACGAATTTTGAAAGAGCGAATCAATTGTAAGTCTTCTCTTTTTACATAAACGTCACAATCATATTTCTCAGATAAAACTGTATCACGTTGTAACGGTGTTTTAATAACGATATCTTTCATGCAATTATGAGCCATTAAGATATCTTCAATTTTCACTCTCTCCTTTACCTTTTGCACCATTTCATATCATCCTTATCTCTTTTTAATTAGCTCAATCAAAATTCGGGACTTTTAAGACTGCACCTGTATTCGCCGATGTTACCATTTGTGCATAACGCCCAAGCCAGCCCGTTTTCACTTTCGGTTCTGGTCGTCTCCATTCTTTTTTACGCTTATCTAATTCTTTGTCACTCACTCTTACTTCTAACAACCTTTCCTCAACATCGATACAAACGATATCCCCTTGTTCAAGAAGTGCAATCGTCCCGCCCGCAGCTGCTTCTGGTGAAATATGCCCTACTGAAATACCACGTGAAGCACCAGAGAAACGACCATCCGTTAATAGCGCAACATCTGCACCTAATCCCATGCCAGCAATTGCTGACGTTGGTGCTAACATTTCCGGCATACCAGGACCGCCTCTTGGTCCTTCATAACGAATAACAACTACATCTCCTTTCTTCACTTTCCCAAGCATAATACCCGCAAGCGCCTCATCTTGTGAATTAAAAATAACGCAAGGTCCTTCAAATCGTTTTACTTCGGTCGCTCCGCTTTTGATAACTGCCCCATCTTTCGCAAGGTTTCCTTTTAATATACGTAATCCCCCTTCTTCACTATGAGGGTTTTCAAGAGAATGAATAACTTCCTTATCTTTAATCTCTGCA